>JALYYN010000440.1 GCA_030946525.1 Actinomycetota bacterium
GTCGTCGTGACCGTCGTGGTCGTCGTCATGGTCGTGTCGCGCGGGATCGTGGCCCTCGTGCTCGTGCCCGGTGTGCTCGTGCCCGGTGTGCCCGTGCCCGGTGTGCCCGTGGTCGTGTTCCCCGTGGCCGCCGCCGATCACGGCTGCCCCGACCTTCGTCCACCGACGCGGTGTCCCGCCGCCGCGAAACATCCGCGTCGGCCCATCAGTGCGGGTGGGCGGACAGCGGCCGGGCGTTCGACCGGCCGTCCATGCCGCACGGCCCGTCCTCGCCGTCGGCGCACGGCTCGCACTCCAGTTCGAGGGTGGAATGGGCGATGGCGAAGGGATCCCCGACGGCCGTCTTGATCCGCTCCCCCACCACTTGGGCCTCCTCCAGGCTGGGGTGGCCGGCCAGCACGACGTGGGCCGACAGGGCCCGGACCTCCGACGACAGGCTCCACACGTGGAGGTCGTGGACCGTCTCCACCCCGTCGACGTCACCGATGACCGAGGTCAGGTGGTCGAGGTCGACGTCCTTGGGCGTCGACTCCAGGAGGACCGCGGCGGCCTGGGCGACCAGGCGGAACGCCTCCACCGCGATGAGGGCGCCTATGGCCATGGACACCACCGGGTCCAGCCACTGGAACCGGCCGGTCAGCAGGATGACCAGGCCGGCGACCGCCACGCCGAGTGACGCCACCGCGTCGCCGGCCATGTGCAGCAGCGCCGAGCGCATGTTGAGGTCGCAGCCGTGCTCCCGCAGGACCACTGCCGCGCCGGCGTTGGCGGCGAAGGCGACCAGGGCGACGATGGCCACCAGCCCGCCCCGGACCGGTTGGGGGTCGGTCAGGCGGCGGACCCCCTCGTAGACGATGAAGCACGTGGCCGCCAGGATCATCGCTGCATTGACCAGGGCGGCCAGGATCGTCCCCCGGTGGTAGCCGTAGGAGCGCTCGGCCGTCGGGGCCCGCCGGGCCCAGCGCACCGCCACCAGCGACACCACCACGGCGGCGACGTCGCTCAGGTTGTGGCCGGCGTCGGCCAGCAGGCCGAGGGAGTGGGCCACCAGCCCGAAGCCGACCTGGCCGACCACCAGGACCGCGTTCAGCCCCAGCGCCAGCCCCAGCCGCCGCGACCTACTCACCGAGCCGCCTCCGGACCCGGGCCGTCGGCGTGGCGCACGTGCTCGAGGGCGACGTCGAGCAGCATGCGCACGTGGCCGTCCCGCAGGGAGTAGTGCATCATCCGCCCCGCCCGGCGGACCTTGACCACGTGGTGGGCCCGGAGGAGGCGCAGGGCATGGGAGGTCGTCGACTCGGCCATGCCCGTCGCCGCGGCCAGGTCGCACACGCACAGCTCCCCGCCCTCGAGCAGGCTGGCCATGAGGCGCAGCCGATTGGGGTCGGACAGCAGCCCGAACACCTCGGCGAGCTGGTCGACGACGTCGGCGTCGGGCAGCGATGCCCGGACCGAACGCACCCGCGCCGCGTCGACGACCTTGACGTCGCAGCCATCGAGAGCCATGGGTTCCGGCACCGCTCTCCCTTATCTCTGTACGACCATACAGACGTTAGCAGCCCGCCCGGCGTTCCGGGCGTCCCGCACCGAGGAGGTCAACCGGTCGCTCCCCGCCCGGTGGTCAGTCGACCTCGTCGACGCGGGTGAACATCCAGCCACTGCCGGCAACGACGACGGTGGCGACGGCGAGCCCGGCCAGGACGTCGCTCAGATAGTGGACGCCGACGACCATGCGGGCGGCGCCGACCGCGGCGGCGTAGCCGAGCAGCACGGGGATCAGGACGTGACGCCCCCGTGCCCTGGCCGCGACCAGCAGCACGACGACGGCGATCGCCAGTGCGGCTGCGCCGGTGGCGTGGCCGGAGGGGAAAGACACCCCGCCCTGGTGGGCCGCCGCCGCGGTGAACGGGCGTCGGCGCTGCACGGTCCGCTTGACCAACCATTCGGCCACCAGTGCGGTGGCGACGGCGAACGGGCAGAAGGCGGCCAGCAGAGGATCGCCGAACCGGCGCCACGCGCCGACGGCGACGACCGCCGAGAGCACGAGCACCGCTCCCGGGGATCCCAGCTTCATGACTGCGGATGCCACGGCGTTCACGGCGGACGACGGCGGTGCGTACACCGACGAGGCCACGACCCGGTCGATCCGGTCGGCAGTGGTCGACCGCCACGCCAACGGGGTCAGCGCCAGCAGCAGGGCGACCGACGCGGCGGCCAACCAGGCCACTGCCCTGCCGATCCGGGCGTCGATCAGCGTCGTCGCCCCCTCCGGCCTCCGCCCGAAACGGCGGTGGACGGCGTTCCGGGCCCGAGCGGACTTTCGAAGGCGGGGTTCGGGCCGGCCCGGCGCGCCTCGTAGGCCTGGATGCGCTCCTGAGGTCACTGGCCAAGGCTATGCGTGCGCCCGGTCGGCGCCGGACCGGGGTCGCCGGAGCCATTCGCCGCTGCGGCGGACGTGCGTCATGGCCGGGTGCAGCCCGGACATGGAAGTGGCCCCCCCGCCGGAGCGGAGGGGCCACCTGTCCTTTCGAGCGGCCGGTCGGAGCGGCCGGCTCCGACTAGCTGCGGGCGCGTGCCGTCTCGGGCGAGGAGCCCCGACGGCCGGCGAAGAGTGCCGCCATGCCGGCGATGAACATGCCCACGCCGCCGACGCCCAAGGCCACCAGGGCCAGGGAGCCGGTGCTGAT
>JALYYN010000580.1 GCA_030946525.1 Actinomycetota bacterium
GCCCGGCGACCAGGCCGGCGCAGCCGCCGGCGAGAGCGGCCAGGACCATGGTCGCCACCGCCGGCTCGCGGGCCGACACCAGCGCGGCGAGGAGGGCCACCGCGCAGCCCGTCGGGCCACCGAGCAGCACGAGGGTCGCCACGCCGGTGCGCCGGCGCCGGCCGCGGCGCAGCAGGCGCAGCACGGACTCGGCGTAGGCGACGAGGAACAGCAGGGCGGCGATCCCCACGGCCCCGGGCAGCGACAGGAGACCGGAGCGGGTCGAGCGCACCGCGAAGGTCCGGGACGCCACCGTCCGGCCGCCGCTCATGAGGTCGAGCCGGCCGGTCGTCCGGCCGCCGGCCACGTACCGGCTCCCGGCCAGGTCGACGACGGCACGGAACGACCCGTCGGGCCCGACCTCGGCGCTCCCGGCCGCCGACCCGACGCCGATCCCGCCCATCGACAACGCCAGCCGCACCCGGTCCGGCGCCCCCCCGGCGAGGCGGCCCTCGATCGCCACGACGTCGGCCAGGTTCAGCGCGACGTCGCCGGCGGCCGGGTCCTTCCCGGCCACCAGGACGGCGCCACGGGGCAGGTTGCCGCCGTGGCCCGGGCCGCCCAGGCCCAGCACCCCGAGCAGCAGGCAGGCGACGAGCAGGCCCGCGGTCCAGGCCACCAGCCGGGACGGGAAGGGCGGGCGCTCCACCATCTGGCGCACCGCCACCAGCACCAGGGCCTCGTCGTCGGCCGGGCGGACCTGGCCCGGCCTCGTCGTCACCGTGGCCCGGACCGGTGCGCTCAGCGCCACCACCACCGTCGCCGGCGCCGGGCCGGACGGCGCCGCCAGACCCGCGCCGGGCCCGTCGGGCGGGACGCTCCGGCGCTCGGTGGCGGCCACGATCAGTGTGGAACCCATCACCGACACCTGCCCGCGCGCCGCCGGCCAACCCGGGCCCCAGGCCGACGTGGCCGCCTCGGCCAGGGCCACCCCGAACGCCTCGGCGGTCGGGTAGCGGTGGTCGGGCCGGGTGGCCAGGGCGCGCATGACCACGGCGGCCACGCCCGACGGGATGCCCGGTGCCACGTCACCGAGCGGCGTGGGCTGCTCGTGGACGTGCTGGTAGAGGACGGCCATGGCGTCGCCCTCGTCCGGGAAGGGCAGGCGCCCCGACAGGAGCTCGTAGAGCATGACGCCCACCGCGTAGACGTCGGTGGCCGGCCCCAGCTCGGCGGCCTGGGCCTGCTCGGGCGCCATGTACGCGGGGGTCCCCAGGACCTCGCCGGCCCGCGTCGCCATGGTGTCGGCGCCTCCCACCACCTTGGCGATGCCGAAGTCGGTCACCTTGAGGGCGCCGCCCGCCGAGAACATGAGGTTCTCCGGCTTGACGTCGCGGTGGAGGATCCCCCGCTGGTGGGCGGCGTGGAGCCCGGCGGCGGTGGCCAGGACCAGGCCGCACGCCGCCTCGGCGGTGACCCCCGTGGAGGTGAACCGGGCCCACACCGTGCCGCCGGGCAGCTTCTCCATGACGAGCAGGCAGAGCCCGTCGGACTCGACGTAGTCGTAGACCGGGACGATGTGGGGGTGGTCCAGGGAGGCCAGCAGGCGCGCCTCGGCGGCGAACCGCTCGCGAACGGTGGGATCGGCGGCGAAGGCCCGCGGGAGCTGCTTGATGGCGACCTCCCGGCCGAGCTGGCGGTGACGCCCCTCGAGGACCACGCCCCAGCCGCCCCGGCCGAGCTCGGCGCCGACCTCGTACGCAGGGAGGGCGGCGGTCACCCGGTCGCGGTCGAGGGTCATGGCTCACCCGCGGCAACGGGAGGGACGACGACGGTCGGGGGCGCGGGACGCCGGGGATCCTCGACCGGCGCGGGCCCGGCGGGCGGCCCTACCTCGGGCCCGGCGGGGGGAGCGGGGTCGCCCGGGACGGCGGCGAGCCCTTCCGGTGTGGCCAGTTCCGAGGGGGCAGCGGCCGGCGGCAGCTCCTTCGGCGGAGCCGGGAGGACGGGCGCGGGGTCGGCGGCCAGGGCCACCATCGCGTCGGGCGTGGCCAGCTCCGGCCACGCCGGCGCCGCCGGCAGCGCAGGGTCGACCGGCGGAGCGGGGAGCGCCACCAGCGCGCCCTCCTCCTCCTCGTCGTCGCCCGTGTCGGGAGACGGGGTCAGATAGCCGAGGCCGAACAGCACGGCGGCCGACACCACCACGATGGAGGCCCACCGGCCCGCGGTCGGGACGAACACCCGGGTGGCGGAGAGGGTGAAATTGAGCAGCAGGCCGAGGCCGAGACCCGGGGTCAGGAAGCGGAGGGCCCGCCGCCAGCGGTTGGGCGGCAGGCGGTGGCGGGCGAGGCCGACGAGGGCGCCGAGGAACGACAGGACGGTCAGGAAGGCCACGCCCAGCCCGAAGACGCCGTACACCGACCGCAGGGAGCCCCGGACGTCGATGACGCCCCCTTCTTCGGCGACGACGTGGCGATCGGCGTCGAGGAGCTTGACCGCGCCGGGGATCAGGCCGGTGGCCTGGCCGTCGAGGCCGCCCAGGTCGAGCAGGAAGCGGCGGGTCCCGGTCTCGCCGGGCGCGACCTTGAGGCCGACCGCGGTGTCGTAGGCG
Source organism: Actinomycetota bacterium (assembly GCA_030946525.1). Taxonomy (GTDB): domain Bacteria; phylum Actinomycetota; class Acidimicrobiia; order Acidimicrobiales; family AC-14; genus CADCTB01. Next base: position 2,591 of record JALYYN010000580.1, read on the forward strand.
AAGAATGTGAGGCCGACGACCTTGCCCTCCAAGCGGACGATGCGCACGTCGAGGGGCTTCGAGGAGCCGTTCACCACCTCGACGGCGAGCGTGGCCTGGCGGAGCGGCGACAGCCGGATGGGCCGCGCCTCCGACGACGCCCCGACCGGCGCACCGTCGACGGTGGCCGTGAGCGTCGCCCCGCGTACCGGCAGCGGAACCGACGCCGTCGCCGCGCCCGGAAGCAGCATCACCGTGACACTCGTGCCGACAAGGGCGACGACCGCCCTCGCGGCCTTGCGCATATGCCGCTCCTCTCGTCGATCGCTACGCTTTTCCTGACGTACAGATCGGCCCGGGGTTACAGCCCGTAACCGCAGGCCATGCCCATCGTCTGGAAGCACAGTGGAAGCTCACGCGGCCGAACGCCTTCTCGCCAAGCTCAGGCACTTCATCGCCACCGAGCTCGATCAGGACGAGCGGGCGCTCCTCGGCGCCCTCGTCGCGCCCGGCGTGGCCCGGGCCCATCCCGATCCCGACGCCGAGGTGCAGGGCTTCGCAGCCGGGGGCTGGGCGCCGGGCGACCTGCCCGAGGCCCTGGTGAACGCCCTACGCGATGCCGACGTGCGGGTGGAAGGTCTCGGCCTCTGAAGTGAACGGCGCGGGGGTGAACGGCGCAGCGGTGAACGAGGCAGCGGTGAACGAGGCAGCGCCGTAGAGCTGGACCTCGCTCTCGACCAGGTCGGCGCAGGCCGCGCACGACCGGACATGGCGGGCGGTCGCAGCCACGTCGGCGGGGTCGATGGCATCGAAGGTGGGGCACCCAGGGCCCTTGCGCCGGACCATCAACTCCAGCGCGAGGGCGTCGCGGAGGCGGCGCCGAGCCCGGTGGACGATCACCTTGGCCGTGTCCCGGGTCACGCCGAGGGCCACCGCGACCTCCGCCGGCCCCAGGCCGAGGTGGGTGACCATGGAGACCGCGGTGGCGTCCCGACGGGACAGGCCGGCGACGCATCCGGCCACCAGGCCGGCCAACTCGGACAACTCCGCCAGCTCCTCGGACGACGGGCCGGCTTCCGGTGGCTCGTTCGCCCACTCCTCCTCCAGGCTGGTGGTCGGGGACCGACTCGCCCACCGGTGCCGGTCGACGACCGCGTGCCGGGCGATGGACAGCAGCCACGGGCGGAATCGGTCGGGCTCACGCAGGCTGGCCAGGCGTTCGAGCGCCTTCGTGAACACGTCCTGGACGACGTCGGCCGCGGCGTCCGGATTGGCGATGCCGGCACGGACCACCCGGCTGACGACGCCGACGTTGGCCCGGTAGAGGGAGGCGAAGGCGGCCGTGTCCCCGGCGAGGGCGAGCTTGACGAGAACACCCGCGTCGGGCGCCGCCGTGATGCCAGTCACTCTTGCGAGTGTACGCCGGTGCTTCCGGAATGGAAGGGGGTCTCCGGCAGCCGTCACAGCACGGCGGCGCCCGGGTCCTGCTCCCGCCGGAGGGGGCGGGGGATGCGCCGGCGCCGGAACAGGACGAGCACCAGCAGCACGAAGAAGATGAAGAGGGCCAGCACCGAGTTGGGCGACTCGACCGAGGTCGCCACCACCACGTCGATCGGGATGGTGAAGGTCGTGCCGCAGTCGACGTGGATGTCGTAGCGGCCGGGGCCGAGGTCGGGCAGGGTCAGCACCGCCACGAAGGTCCCGTCGCCCTGGCCGGCGATGGAGCCCACCGCCACGTCGGCGACCCCGACGGCCACGGGAACGCCCGGCGCGCACCCCGTGCCGGTGAGCACCACCACGCCGCCCGGCTCGGTGGACGGGCGGTTCATGCGCAGGACCGGCGTCGCCGACCCGTCCGGGGCGGGCGGCGAGGAGCCGTCCGGGCCAGCCTCCGAGGTCTGGATCCCGGCGTCCGGCTCGGCCGGGGGCGACGGATCGGGTTCGGCCGGCGCCGGCTCCGGAGGTTCGACCGAGGGTGCTCCGGCGATCGTGGTCCGGGGGGCGACCGGCGTGGTG
>JALYYN010000465.1 GCA_030946525.1 Actinomycetota bacterium
CGACGGTGGCCGCCGCATTGGCCCTCGGCATGGCCCAGTCCGAGATCCTCCTGCTCCAGGACCGCCTGTCGTGGCTGCCGCGCTCGGGCATCCGCGACGCCCTGCCCCTCGTGGTCATCGTGGTCGCACTGGCCCTCGGCGCCGGCTCGCGACTGACGCTGGCACCGGGGGCGGCGCGGCTGCCCCGGGCCCGGCTGCCGCGACCCGGTCGGATCCTCCCGGCCGCCCTGCTCGGGACCGTGGCCGGCGCGGTCGCCCTGGTCGCCCTCCACGGGCAGGACCGCCTGGCCCTCGTCACCAGCATGATCGGGGCGCTGGTCTGCCTCTCGATTGTGGTGCTCACGGGATGGTCCGGGCAGATCTCCCTGGCCCAGATGGCCTTCGCCGGGGTGGGGGGGTTCGGTGTCAGCCGGCTGGCGACGGGCCTCAGCGTTCCCTTCCCCGTGGCGCCCGTGCTCGCCGCCGCCCTGGCCGCGGTGGTCGGGGTGGTCGTCGGCCTCCCAGCCCTGCGGGCGCGCGGGGTCAGCCTGGCCATCGTGACCCTGGCCGGCGCGGTGGTGGTCGAGGAGGTGGTTTTCAAGAACCCGGTGGTCGCCGGCGGCTTCGAAGGCTCGCGGGTGCCGGCGCCGTCGGTGCTCGGGCTCCACCTCGAACCTGCGGGAATCGGGTTCGGACTGGTGGTCCTTGCCGTGCTGGTGGCGGCGGCCGTCGGACTGGCCCGGCTGCGGTCGGCAGGGGCCGGGCGACGCATGCTGGCCGTACGGTCCGACGAGCGGGCGGCCGCGGCCCTTGGCGTCGACGTGGCCGCCACCCGCCTTCGGGCCTTCGCCCTGTCCGCCTTCATCGCCGGCCTGGCCGGCGCCCTGCTCGGCTACCAGCAGGGCCAGCTGTCCTCCGGGTCCTTCGGCGTGTTCGTCTCGCTCGCCTACCTGGCTGTCTCCTACGTCGGCGGGGTGGCGGGCGTCGCCGGGGCGCTCGTCGGGGGCCTGCTCGTCCCGAGCGGGCTGCTCTTCACCCTCCTCGACCTCGGCCGGTACCAGCTCCTGGCCAGCGGCATCGGCCTGATGGTGGTCACCGTCGTCGCCCCCGGAGGCATCACGGGCTCGGGGCGGCGGACGTGACCGTCGCCCTCGAAGTCCGCGGCCTCTCCGTGCGCTTCGGCGCTACCGAGGCGGTGCACGACCTGGATCTCAACCTCGCCGCCGGCACCGTCACCGGCCTCATCGGGCCCAACGGCGCAGGCAAGACCTCGGCGATCGAGGCCATCTCCGGACTGGGGCCCGCCACCGCCGGATCAGTGCGCGTCGGAGGCGTGGCGGTCGACGGACTGCCGCCGCACCGGCGGGCCCGGCTGGGTCTGGCCCGCACGTTCCAGGCCCTGGAGCTGTTCGAGGACCTCACCGTGGGCGAGAACCTGATGGTCGCCGGAGGCGAGGGTGGCAATGAGCGGTTGCCCGCCGAGCTCTCCCACGCCGAGCGCTCCGGCCTGGCCCTCGACCGCGCCCTGGCCGGGCGCCCGTCCGTCCTGCTTCTCGACGAGCCGGCGGCCGGGCTGGACGACGCCGGCCGTGGTGCGCTCGCCCATCGCCTGCGGGAGGTGGCGGCGTCGGGCGCGGCCGTCCTCCTCGTCGACCACGACATGCGCCTGGTCCTCGACGTGTGCGACAGGATCACCGTTCTCGACGCCGGCCGGGTCATCGCCGAGGGCACCCCCGCCGCCGTCCGCTCCGATGCGGGCGTGATCGCCGCCTACCTCGGCCGATCGGGAGTGTCTGGTCGATCCGGCGCCACGGATGACCACCCGACGTCCACCCCACCCCGCGGCGGCGGCGCGACGCTCCTGCGCTGCGCCGGGTTGGTGGCGGGGTACGCCGGCGTGCCCGTCGTCCGGGGGATCGACCTGTCGGTCGGCGCCGGGGAGGTCGTCGCCCTCCTGGGCCTCAACGGCGCCGGCAAGTCGACCACGGTCTCGGCCGTCGCCGGGCTGCTCCCTCGCATGGGCGGCGAGGTCGAGGTGCTGGGCGACCGGTCGCCGCAACCCCACCGCCTGGCCCGGCGGGGGCTGG
>JALYYN010000475.1 GCA_030946525.1 Actinomycetota bacterium
GCAGGGCGCGGGCCTGGCGGTCCGGGTACCGGTTGAAGGCGGTGGCACCGAGCTCCTCCAGGAACGCGTCGCGCCAGGCCGGCGGCGGCGGGTAGGGCGACTCGTTGGTGTTGAGGCGGACGTCGACTGTCACCTGGGGCGAGTGGTAGCCCTCCAGCTCGACCAGGTCGTCGCGGACGGAGATCACCTGGTGCCCAGAGCCCGGACGCGCATGCGGACCGACTCGGCGTGGGCGGCCAGGCCCTCGGCGTCGGCCAGGGCGGCCACGTTGCCGGCCACCCCGGCGAGGGCGTCGGCGTCGAGGGCGATGGCGTGGATGTGGCGGAGGAAGTCGTCGACCCGGAGGCCGCCGGCGAAGCGGGCCGAACCGTAGGTGGGCAGCACGTGGCTGGGCCCGGCGATGTAGTCACCGACCGACGCCGGCGACCACGAGCCGCAGAACACCGCACCGGCGTGGCGGACGAGGGGCAGGAGGGCCTCCGGGCGCTCGGACATGAGCTCGAGGTGCTCCGGGGCGATGGCGTTGGCCACCTGCATGGCCTGCTCGGGCCCGTCGACGACGACGGCGTAGCCGCCCTCCTCCAGCGTGGCCTCGATGTCGGCCCTCCGAGGCGACTCCGCCACCAGGCGGGACACGGCCTCGGTGACCCGGTCGGCCACCTCCTCGTCCCACGTGACCAGCCAGGCCAGCCCGTCGGGGCCGTGCTCGGCCTGCACGATCACGTCGATGGCGGCCCACTCGACCGGCGCGGTGGCGTCGGCGACCACGACCACCTCGGACGGCCCGGCGAACGCGGAGGAGACGCCCACGACGCCCTCGGCCGCCACCTCCCGCTGGGCCAGGGCCACGTAGACGTTGCCCGGGCCGACGATCACGTCGACCGGGCGGATGCTGTCGGTGCCGTAGGCCATGGCGCCGATGGCCTGGGCGCCGCCGATCCGGTACACCTCGTGCACGCCGGCCAGGGCCGCGGCCGCCAGCGTCGGCGGGTCGACCGTGCCGTCGGGACGGGGCGGCACGCACAGGACGACCTCGGCCACTCCCGCCACCCGGGCCGGCACCGCGGTCATCAGCACCGTCGACGGATACCCGGCGCGACCGCCGGGCACGTAGACGCCGGCCCGGTCGACCGCCCGGCGCAGCTCGACGACGGCCAGGCCATCGCGCTCGTACCGGGGCTCGTCGTGGAGCTGGGTTCGGTGGAAGGCGGCGATGGCGCCGTGGGCCGCCTCGAGGGCGAGGCGCAGCGGCGGCGGGGTGGCGGCCAGGGCGGCGAAGAGCTGCTCACGGGGAACCCGCAGCTCGTCGACGTCGGCCCTGTCGAACCGCCGGGTGTACTCCCGGACGGCGTCGTCGCCCCGCTTGCGGACCTCGGCCAGGATCTCGCGGACCGCGTCGATGGGCGGTGGTCCGGAGGGGGCGGGACGGGGAAGGCGGGCCCGGAGGTCGTCGCCGCCCGCTCCCCGCAGGTCGAGGCGGCTGAGCATGCCGCCGATGGTACCGGGACCGTCCCGGGCGCCCGGGTGGGATAAACCGGTGGCGTGGCCCGTGCTTCCTCGCCTCCGCCTCCCATCCCCGGGCCCGAGCTGTCGTCGATGACCACCGCGCTCGACGACCTGGCCCGGCGGGTGACCGCCATCGCCGAGGGCCTCATGAACACCCAGGCCGACTGGGTCGCGCAGGACCTGTTCGCAGTGGAGCGGTCCTTGGGTGCGGCCCGGCGCCGGCTGGCGACACTGAACGAGCGGTTGCGGAAGGACGGCTGAGCGGCGTGCGAAAAGGCCGATGGCGCCCCGTAGGGGCGCCATCGGGGGGCGGTGCGGGCGGCGGAACCCGTTGACCGCCTAAGGGGGATCCAGGTGGCGGGAACCTGATCCCTCGGTGGTTAGAACGTACTCTCTGCCCGCATTTGTTCCCACGCGGGCCGGCATTTCGATCACGCCCGTCTTGGGGCAGAAACCGGCCAGCACACAGCCGTCGCAGCGAGGCCGGCGGGACCGGCATAGCCGACGGCCGTGGAGGATGAGCCGCAGGCTGAAGCCGCCTCGGTCCCGGGCCGGCACCACTGCGTTGAGGTCCGACTCCACCTTCACCGGATCGGTCTCGGTGGTCAGCCCCAGCCGGCGGGAGAGGCGGCCCACGTGGGTGTCGACGGGCAGGCCGGGGAGGCCGAAGCCCACGCTGCGCACCACGTTCGCCGTCTTGCGGCCTACGCCGGGGATGGTGACCAGGTCGGCCATGGCGCTGGGCACCTGCCCGCCGAAGCGGTCCTCCAAGGCCGCGGCCATGCCCAGGAGGTTCCTGGTCTTGGCCCGGAAGAACCCGGTGGCGTGGACCAGCTGCTCGACGTCGGCGGGGTCGGCGGCGGCCAGGTCGGCGGCGGTGGGGTAGCGGCGAAAAAGGGCGGGAGTGACCGAATTGACCGCCTCGTCGGTGGTCTGCGCCGAGAGAATGGTGGCGGCCAGGAGCTGAAAGGGATCGTCGTGTACCAGGGCGCACAACTGGCGGGCGTCACCGGGGTACTCCTCGGCCAGCAGGGCCGAGGTGAGGCGGGCGCGGCCACCGGGCGTGCGCGGCCGGCCGCGGGGCGGGGGGATGTCCGTGGACCGGCCCCCCGGGCCGGTCATGTCCGGGTCCATGGGGCCCGAGGGTAGGGCGGGTACGGTGGTCGCGTGACCCGCCTCGAGGTCAAGCATCAGATGGGGCGGGCCGACATCGCCGCCGTATCGGAGCTGCTCCGGGTGGCAACCGAGGTCGACGGCCACCCGCCCCTCGACGAGCACCAGTGGCTCGACCTGGTCCACGGCGGCCGTCACGACTTCGCCGGGCTGGTGGCGTGGGAGCCGGGCCATGACCATCCCGTCGGCTACGCCCAGGTCACCCGGGAGCAGTCCGACGCCCACTCCCCCACGTGGGCCCTGGAATACGTGGTCGACCCGCACCACCGCGAGGCCGACCGTGGCATCGCCCGGACGCTGCTCGACGCCGCCGTCGGGCTGATCGCCGGCGCCGGCGGCGGCCACGTCCACATGTGGGTGCCCAAGCCCGCCGACGGCCACGACGAGCTGGCCGCGACCGTGGGGCTCCGGCGGGGGCGGGAGCTGCGCCAGCTGCGCCGCCTCCTCCCGATCGACGTGCCGTCGACACTGCCGGTGCGCGCCTTCGTCCCCGGTGAGGATGAGGCGGCCTGGCTGGAGGTCAACAATCGGGCCTTCCACTGGCATCCCGAGCAGGGTGGGTGGGACCTCGAGACCCTCTCCAACCGGGAGGAGCAGCCGTGGTTCGACCCCGCCGGCTTCCTCCTCCACGAACGGGACGGAAAGCTGGCCGGGTTCTGCTGGACCAAGGTCCACCCCGACCACGATCCGGCCCTCGGTGAGATCTACGTGCTGGCCGTTG
>JALYYN010000484.1 GCA_030946525.1 Actinomycetota bacterium
CGTCGGCCCCGACCAGGCCGATCAGGCCGACCGCCCCGGCCACGGCTGCGGCCCGCGCCCACCAGGCGTCGCCGTCGGGGATCCGGGCCGGCCGCTGCACCCTTCCGACCGTACCCACTGCCGGCGCGATCGTCATCGGCCCACCGGAGGACCGCCCCTCTCCTCCTCCGGGTGGAGGGGCCTCTCGACCCGGAGGCCGCTCAGCTCAAAGGATCGGCTCCGGCCGGTAGGCGGCGGCCGCCGGGCTGGCGGCGGCAGCGGACTCCGCCCGGCCGACGAAGGCCGCCACCTGGTCGGCGGCCGCCCCGGTGAAGGTGATGGGGTCGGCGACGGCGACCTCGAGATCGCGGCGCGACAGGTGGAGCCGTTCGTCGCCCGCCAGCCGTTCGAGCAGGTCCCCGCTAGCCGCCCCCTTCTCGCTCCGGGCCAGGGCGGCCGCCACCGCGTGCTCCTTGATGACCTCGTGCGCCGCCTCCCGGCCGACACCGGCTCGGACCGCGGCGGTGAGCACCCTGGTGGTGGCAAGGAACGGCAGGTCCCGGGCCAGCTCGGCCTCGATGACCGCCGGGAAAGGCGCCAGCTCGTCCAGCACGGTGAGGAAGCCCTGGTACAGGCCGTCGGTTGCGAAGAAGGCGCCGGGCAGGGCCACCCGGCGCACGACGGAGTCGGACACGTCGCCTTCGTTCCACTGGTGGCCACTGACGCCGGTGACCATGGCCAGGTGGCCGCCCAGGACGACGGCCAGGCCGCAGATGCGCTCGCAGGTGCGGGCGTTCATCTTGTGGGGCATGGCCGACGAGCCGACCTGGCCGGCGGCGAAGCCCTCGGTGACTAGCTCGTGGCCGGACATGAGCCGGATGGTGGTGGCCAGCGATGCCGGGGCGGCGGCGGCCTGGACCAGGGCGGCGACCATGTCGAGATCGAGGGAGCGCGGGTAGATCTGGCCGGTGGACACCAGCGCGGCGTCGAAGCCGAGATGCGTGGCCACCGCGTCCTGCAGGGCGGCCAGCTTCGCCGGGTCGCCGCCCAGGATGTCGAGCTGGTCCTGGGCCGTTCCCATGGGGCCGGTGATCCCCCGGAGGGGGTAGCGGGCCAGCAGGTCGTCGACCCGGGCCAGGGCGACGAGCAGCTCCTCGCCGGCCGACGCGAACCGCTTGCCGAGGGTGGTGGCCTGGGCGGCGACGTTGTGGGACCGGCCGACCAGGACCAGGGTGGCGTGCTCGGCGGCCAGCCGGCCGAGGCGGGCGACGGCGGCGACCATGCGGTCGCGCACGAGCTGGAGCGACGAGCGGATCTGGAGCTGCTCGACGTTCTCGGTGAGGTCCCGCGACGTCATGGCTTTGTGGATGTGCTCGTGGCCGGCGAGGGCGCAGAACTCCTCGATGCGGGCCTTGACGTCGTGGCGGGTGACCCGCTCCCGGGCCTCGATGGATGCCAGGTCGACCTGGTCGACCACCGCCTCGTAGGCCTCGACCACCCCTTCGGGCACGGCCACGCCGAGGTCCCGCTGGGCCCGCAGCACGGCCAGCCACAGCCGCCGCTCCATGATCACCTTGTCGGCCGGCGACCACAGCCGGACCATCTCGGTCGACGCGTAGCGCGACGCCAGGACGTCGGGGATGCTCACCCGGCGGCGGCGCGGCGCTCGTCGAGGCGGTGGGCGAGATCCGCGTCGGCGACGGCCATGATCTGCACGGCCAGCAGGGCGGCGTTCATGGCCCCGTCGACGGCCACGGTCGCGACCGGGATGCCCCGGGGCATCTGGACGGTGGCGTAGAGGGCGTCGACACCGTTGAGGGCGCCGCCGGACAGCGGCACGCCGATCACGGGGAGGGTGGTGTTGGCGGCGACGGCGCCGGCGAGGTGGGCGGCCATACCGGCGCCGCAGATGATCGCCGAGAAACCGTTCTGCCGGGCGGTGCGGGCGAACTCGGCGACGGCGGCGGGCGTGCGGTGGGCCGACATGATGCGCTCGTCGACCTCGACGCCGAATTCGGCGAGCGTGGCCGCCGCCGGCTCCATCTTCTTCTGGTCGCTGGCCGACCCCATGAGCACTGCGACTTTCATGTGCGCTTCCCTCCCCGACGCCGAACCGGTCTCGGTCAGAGTCAAATATCGCACTACGTGCCACCGGTTGCCGCGGTGCGGGCGATGTCGGACCGGTACTGCATGCCCTCCCACGAAATGTGGGAGACGGCGGCATAGGCGCTGTCACGGGCCGCGGCCAGGTCGGCGCCCAGGCCGGTGACGGCCAGGACGCGCCCGCCCGCGGTGACCGGACGGCCCCGCCCATCGGCGGCGACACCCGCCCGGAACACCGTCACGTCGTCGCAGGCGTCGGCCTTGTCCAGGCCCTCGATCACGTCGCCGGTACGGGGGCTGCGGGGGTAGCCCTCGGCGGCCAGGACCACGGTGACCGCGGCCCGGCGGTCGAACGTGGGGGTCGAGAGGATCTCGCCGGCCGCGGCCTCGGCGAGGAGCGCGGCCAGGTCGCCGGTGAAGCGGGGCAGGACGGCCTGGGCCTCCGGGTCCCCGAAGCGGACGTTGTACTCGAGCACCTTGGGCCCGGCCGCGGTCAGCATGATCCCGGCGTAGAGCACCCCGCGGTAGTCGACGCCCCGTGCGGACAGGGCGGCCAGGGTGGGCGCCACCGCCCGCTCCATGACCTCGGCCACCACGTCGGGGCCGGCGACGGGCACCGGCGAGTAGGCGCCCATGCCGCCGGTGTTGGGCCCGACATCGCCGTCGGAGAGGCGCTTGAAGTCCTGGGCCGGGGCGAGGGGGACGGCACGACGGCCGTCGCACACGCAGAGCAGGGACAACTCCGGACCGTCGAGGAACTCCTCGATCACCACCCGCCGGCCGGCATCGCCGAAGGCGTCACCGGACAGCTTGGCCCGGACGTCGTCCACCGCTTCGTCGAGCGACCCGGTGACCAGCACGCCCTTGCCGGCGGCCAGGCCGTCGGTCTTGACCACCCACGGACCGGGCAGGCCCCGCAGGAAGGCGAGGGCGGGATCGACGGCGGTGAAGGCGCCGTAGGCCGCCGTCGGCACCCCTGCCTCGCGCAGAACCTCCTTCATCCACGCCTTCGAGCCCTCCAGGCGGGCGCCGTCGGTGCTGGGCCCGAACACCAGGCGGCCGGCGGCGCGTAGGCGGTCGGCGAGCCCGTCGACCAGCGGGACCTCGGGCCCGATCACGAACAGGTCGACGTCGAGGTCCTCGGGCGCGGTCGACGTGGACCCGGGGATCCCCGGGTTGCCGGGGGTGACGACCACCTCGGCGGTGCGGCCCAGGGCGACGGCCAGGGCGTGTTCGCGGCCGCCGGCACCGACGACACAGACTCTCAACTGTCAGATGACCAGGACGCCCGGGCCGACCACGCCGGGGTTCCCGTCCTCCCAGTCGTCGTCGTCATCGTCGTCGTCACGGCCCACATGGCGGGCCTCCTCGCCCGCCGCCGGGGTGTCGGTGAAGCGCACGAACTGCTCGCGGCCGGGGCCGACGCCGACCAGGCCGACGGGCACGTCGACCGTGTCGGCGATGAAGGCCAGATAGTTCCGGGCCGCCTGCGGCAGGTCCTCGAGCGTGGTGGCGCCGGTGAGGTCGGTGTTCCAGCCCGGCAGCTCCTCGTAGATCGGCTTGACCTTGTGCAGCACCGACTGGTGATACGGGGGGTGGAGGTACTTCTCGCCGTCGGCCTCGTAGGCGACGCACACCTTGAGGGTGTCGAAGGCGTCGAGCACGTCGAGCTTGGTGATGGCCAGCTCGCTGAGGGAGTTCAGGCGGGCGGCCTGGCGCAGCATCACCGCGTCGATCCAGCCGGGCCGGCGACGACGGCCGGTGTTGGTGCCGAACTCGTGTCCCCGCTCGACCAGCTCGTCGCCCCGCTCGTCGAACAGCTCGGTGGGAAACGGGCCGGCGCCGACCCGGGTGACGTAGGCCTTGGCCACGCCGATGACCCGCTGGATGTGCCGGGGCCCGACACCGGCGCCGGTGAGGGCGCCACCGGCCACCGGGTTGGAGGAGGTGACGAAGGGATAGGTGCCGTGATCCAGATCGAGGAAGGTGGCCTGGGCCCCCTCGAACAGCACGTTGGCGCCCGCTTCCAGGGCGTCGTGGACCAGGCCCACGGAGTCGGCGATCATCGGCTCGATCCGGGGCAACAGCTCGCCGAGGTAGAGGTCGGCTATCTCGTCGGCCGACTGGGGCAGCCGGTTGTGGACCTTGGCCAGGATCAGGTTCTTCTCCTTGAGGACCACCTCGAGCTTCTCCCGGAAGATCTTGGGGTCGAGGAGGTCCTGCACCCGCAGGCCGACGCGGGCGGCCTTGTCGGCGTAGGCCGGGCCGATGCCGCGCTTGGTGGTGCCCAGGCTGTTCTTGCCCAGCTTGCGCTCGGTGAGGCGGTCCAGCTCGGCGTGGTACGGCATGATCAGGTGGGCATTGCCGCTGATCCGGAGCCGGCTGCAGTCGACGCCGCGGGCGGTCAGGCCGTCGATCTCATCCACCAGCACCGCGGGGTCGATGACCACCCCGTTGCCGATCACCGGGGTGACCCAGGGATAGAGGATCCCGCTCGGCACCAGCTGCAGGGCGAAGGACTCGTCGCCGACGACGATGGTGTGGCCGGCGTTGTGCCCGCCCTGGTAGCGGACGACCAGCTGCATGTCCTTGGTGAGCAGGTCGGTCAACTTGCCCTTACCCTCGTCGCCCCATTGGGTGCCGACGATCACGGTTCCGGGCACGCGCGTCTCCTCGAAATTGCCCTACTGCGGTCCGATCAGTCTATCGCCCCGCTCCAGCAGCTCCACCCGGTTGCCGAACGGGTCGTCCACGTAGACGCGCCGCTCGTCGCCGTTCTGCTCGCCGTCGACCGTGGGCACGCCGGCGGCCCGCAGCCGGTCGGCCAGGCCGGCCAGTCCCCGGACGAGCAGGGCGGGATGAGCCTTCCGGGCCGGGCGGAAGTCGGGGTCCACGCCCAGGTGGAGGCGGAGGTCCTCCTTCTCGAACCAGCAGCCGCCCCTGGTCGCGAGGGGCGCGGGCTTCGGCACCTGCGGGAGACCGAGGAGGCCCTGGTAGAAGGCCACCGCGTCGTCCTCCCGGCCGGCGGGCATGGCCAGCTGCACGTGGTCGAGGCGGCGCAGCTCGATCGCCGGCGGGAGCGCGTCGGCCACGAGGGCGGCCAGGTCGACACTCGATTCGGCCGACACCCACGCCCGGTCCCCGTCGTAGTTGAAGGCCCAATGCGTACCGGGGGGCACCGTGAGGCGGAGCTGGTCGATCACGGCCTGGATCTGGTCACGGTCGACCCAGGCCCGCTGGCCGACGTCGACCTCCCGCTGGGTGGGTAGTGGGGATGAGGGGACCGCCACGCCGAGGTCGGCGAGGCGGCCGACGATGCGCTCCCTGGGTACGCCGAACTGCCAGAGGGCCTGCGACGTATGGCTGCCGGGGTTCCACAGGAGGGCCAGCAGGACGTGTTCCGGGGTGATCGTCCCGTCGCCGAGGGTGGCTGCGAACGCCTCGGCCCGGCCGTACATCGAGTAGTACGCCGGCGAATAGGTGAGATAGGTGGGTGACGCGGCCGACCCGTCGCCCTCGACGGCGATCCGCTCCTGTAGTCGCTCGGCCGTCACCCCCTCCGCATTCAGTGCCTGGCGGGCGGGGCGGGCGGGGCCAAGCCCGGCCAGGGCCAGGAGGAACAAATCGTCGCTCGCCACCTCGCGACGGAGGGAGCGGGCGATGTCGGTGACCGCCGCCACCACCGCGGGAGGCAGTGGCCTGTCGTCGCCAAGCACGGTACGCATGGCCTCCATGCTTCGACCGATTTCCGGCCGGCGCAACAGGATTCCCCTCAACTTCCCGGGACCTCCGCCGATATATGGAGTGCGGCACCCCGCCTAGCCGCAACAACCAGGAAGACGGTGCGGGCCGGTCAAGCTGGAGCTCCCAACCCGCCAGGGAGCTTCGGTCGGCCCCACCGTCTTCCGCCTTTCCCACCCCGTGCTGCTAGGACGAGGGCGTGCCGCCCGCTCCTCGACACTTGCTTCTCCTGCGCCACGGCCAGTCGGTGTGGAACGCCGAGGGCCGCTGGCAGGGCCAGGCCGACCCGCCGCTGTCGGCGCTGGGCGAGCGGCAGGCGGTCGAGGCCGCCGGGCGGCTGGCGGGGATCCGGTTCACCCGCGTCGTGGCGTCGGACCTCGTCCGGGCCCGGCGCACCGCCGAGATCATCGCCGGGGAGCTGGGCCTGGGCGACGTGCGGCTCGAGGCCGGCCTGCGGGAGATCGACGTCGGCGACTGGACCGGGCTCACGCGCGACGAAATCCACGCCCGCTGGCCGGGGCTGCTGGCAGCGTGGTCGGACGGGCGGGCGCCGTCGACGCCCGGCGGGGAGACCCGCGTCCATCTGGCCGAGCGGGCGCAGACCACCCTGGCCCGACTGGCGGCCGCCGCGTCCCCGGGCGACCGCCTACTCGTTGTGGCCCACGGGGCGCTCATCCGCACGCTCGACCGCGCCCTGGTCAGCGAGCCCGTCGCCGGACCGAACCTGGCCGGCCGCTGGTACGACGCCGACGACGATGGCACGCTGTCGGCAGGCGAGCTCGTGGTCCTGGTCGATCCCGAGGAGCGCACCGCTTCCCCCTCACCGTGACGGTCGCGGTCACGGCACAGCGTCGAAGAAGGCGGTGACGTCGGCGCGGGTGCGGGTGCGGCGCATCGGGGGCAGGGCCTGGAGGATGGCCGGGCGGTAGGAGGCCTCGGCCAGGCGGGGATCCAGGACGGCCACGACGCCCCGGTCGGTGGTCGAGCGGATGAGGCGCCCGGTGCCCTGGGCCAGGCGGGTGGCGGCGTGGGGGATGTCGACGGTGGCGAACGCGGTCGGGCCGGCCCGCTCCCTGCGGG
>JALYYN010000501.1 GCA_030946525.1 Actinomycetota bacterium
GAGTAGCAGGCCCCCTCGTCAGACCTTCTGCTCTTCCTCGGCCAGCAGGAGGGCCAACTCGGCTTGGACGGCGGCTTCGCCTTCGATGTGCACCTCGGGCAGGAGCTTGCCGAGCCACTTGGGCATCCACCAGTTGGCGTTGCCGAGCAGCTCCATGGTGGCGGGCACCAGCACCATGCGCACGATGGTGGCGTCGACCAGCACCGCCGTGGTGAGGCCCATCCCGATCTGCTTGATGAACACATTGGGGTCGAAAATGAAGACCCCGAACACGAACACCATGATCGCCGCCGCCGCGGTGATGACCCGTGCCGTCGCCGCCAACCCGTCGGCCACGGCAAGGCCGTTGTCGCCCGTACGTACGTACTCCTCCCGGATGCGGCTGAGCAGGAACACCTCGTAGTCCATCGAGAGGCCGAAGAGGATGGCGAACATGATCATCGGTACGAACGCCGGGATGGGCGTCTGGGGGATGCTCAACAGGCGCCCGAGCCAGGTGCCCTGCACCGCGTACGACATCACCCCGTAGGCGGCCGCGATCGACAGGAGGTTCATGATCCCCGCCTTGAGGGCCACCAGCGGTGAGCGGAACACCGTGGTGAGCAGGATGAAGGACAGGAGGACGACGGAGCCGATGAAGATCGGCAGCCGGTGGGCGATGTAGTCGCTCTGGTCGATGGAGATGGCGGTGAAGCCGCCCACCAGCACCCTGGCGCCCGACGTGCCCACCGCGCTGGGAATGGAGGTGTCCCGGAGGCGGTGGACGAGGGCGGCGGTCGCCTTGTCCTGCGGCTTGTCCTTCGGGAAGACGGTGACGATGGCGGTGTCCCCGGCCGGGTTCGGAGCGGCGGGGGCGACGAAGGCCACGCCCTCGGTGGCCTTGGCCGCGTCGGCGAGCCGGACCAGGGTGGCGTTGCGGTCGCCGGTGACGCCGCGCAGGTCGGCGACGAGCAGCAGGGGCCCGTTGAAGCCGGCCCCGAAGCCGGTGCTCAGCAGGTCGTAGGCCTGGCGGGACGTCTCGCCCTTGGGGTTGTTGCCCTCGTCGGGGAAGCCGAATCGGAGGGAGAGCAGCGGCAGGGTGATGACCAGCAGGACGAGGGCGGCGCCGACGAAGGCGAACCACGGCCGGCGCTGGATGACCCGGCTCCAGCGGTACCAGAACGCCTTGGTGCCCTGGTGCGAGGCCCGGCCGGTGAACGGCACGCGCAGGCGGTCGATGTTCTTGCCGGTGAAGCCGAGGACGGCCGGCAGCAGGGTCAGGGATGCGGCCAGCATGGTCAGCACGGCCAGGACCGCCGACCCGGCGACGCCGTCGAGGTAGCTCAGCCCCATGGTGAGCATGCCGAGGAGCGAGATGACCACGGTGCCGCCCGCGAACAACACGGCGCGGCCCGCCGTCCCCATGGCGGTGATGATGGCCTCACGCGGTGACAGCCCGTTGGCGAGCGACTGCCGGTAGCGGGTGATGATGAACAGCGAGTAGTCGATGCCGACCCCGAGCCCGATCATGGTGGCCACGGTGGCGGCCCACTCCGGCGTCTCGAACACCCGGGAGGCGATGCCGCCGAGCGTGGCCCCGATGCCGAGGCCGAACAGGGCCGTGAGCAGGGGCAGGCCCATGGCCAGGGCCGAACCGAAGGCGAGGAGCAGGATGAAGGCGGCGAACACCAGGCCGATGAACTCCGAGCCTGGCTTCACCTGGGCGATCAGGTTGGTCACCTCGACCTCGACGCCGTCCTTCACGCCGGGGTTGACCGCGGCCAGGAACTTCTTGGAGAACTGCGCGTCCTCGCTGAAGAGCTTGTCGAGCGTCTGGTCGAAGTTGACCTCGGCGAAGGCGACCCTGCCGTCCTTGGAGACCTGCGAGGCGCCCTCCGGGGCGTAGGGGCTCTGCACGCCGCTGACGTGCGGCTGCCTGGCCGCCGTTGCGATGGCTTCCTCGGCCCGGGCCCTGACCGCCGGCTCCTGGATGTCGCCGGCGAAGACGAGCTTGACCGAGTCGCCCTGGCGAGCCGGGAAGCGCTTGCCTAGCAGCTCGTAGGCCCTGCTCGACTCGGCTCCCGGGGTCTGGTAGTTGGCCTTGTGGTTGGCGGGCAGGGAGCTGCCGGCGACGATGACGGCGACGAAGAAGAGGACCCAGCCGGCGAGGACGAAGCGACGCTTTCGGTAGCAGAAGTCGGCGAGCTTGACCACGTGAACCTCCAGGGGGACATGAGCGGCCTCCGCGGGGCCGATGCTCGACCACGCTCCCACACTGCTTGACGTCAGTCAATGGTTTTCTTGAGTCAACTCAACTAGTGTGACGGTCCGTGGCCAGAGAAAGCCTCGACGGGGTGGAGGAGCAACCGGCACAGGAGGCATGGCGACTGCTGGCCGAGATGGTCTTCAGCACCGCCACCCAGGCCCGCTTCGCCGACGCCTGCGCCGCCTCCGGCCTCACCCCGCCGCTGCTCAAGGCGTTGCTCTCGCTCGACCCCGAAGGGGCCGAGCCCATGCGCGTGCTGGCCAAGGGCTGGGGGTGCGACGCCTCCTGGGTCACCGGGATCGTCGACGGGCTGGAGGAGCGCGGCTACGTGGAGCGGCGCGTGCTGGCCACCGACCGGCGGGTGAAGGTCGTGCAGATCACCCCGGTGGGCGAGCAGGCCAAGGCCCGGGCGCTGAAGCGCCTGCACGAGCCGCCGGCGGCGATCGCCGCCCTCGACCTCGACGATCAGGTGGCGCTGCGCGACCTCTTCCGCAAGATCCGCGGACCGGTCATCTCCTGAGGGCGGTGCTCACCCGCGGTCGGCCGGCGGGTACCACGACTCCAGCC
>JALYYN010000510.1 GCA_030946525.1 Actinomycetota bacterium
GGCCTGGGGGCTCGTGCCCAGCGTGGCCCAGTCGGCGTCGAGCGCTTCGAACAACCTGTCTCCCATTGCCGCGCAGCATGAAGAGTCAGTGTTGACGGCAACGTTGACGAGCGGGGTCCTCGCCAAAAGTTTTTTCGACCCTTTCGCACACGTTCTCGGGCCAGCGAGCCGCCGGGTTGGCGCGATGTTGCAAGCCCGCAACATCGCGAGCGACACCACGTCCTCGGGGCTTCGCAACGTTGCCGGCGAAGATGTTGCGGGGCTGCAACATTGGCCGCACAACGCCCTGAGCAGCACTTTCGTCGTTCCGGCCCGAGTTCCACCTCACGGCGGCCAGCGGGCGAGACCGGCCGCCCCTGGCCGCCAGCGCAGCCGCTCCGTCATATGTTGCGAAGCCGGCCAGCGATGTTGCAAGCCCCTGACGGTCCCAGCTCGCAACGTTGCCGATCCGGCCGCAACATTTTCGTCAACACCCGAGGCGCAGGCTCCAGCCATGGAACGTCAGCAGGGGCCAACGTGGGGATCGCCACGGGGCCCGGACACGAGGATAAAGAGCATCTGGAGGCTCACTACTCATGCCAAGGGCTAGGTACTTCACCACACAGGAACTCGCGGACATCCTGTCCGTACGACCCAAGACTGTCCGCGCCTGGATCGACCGTGGCGAAATCAGAGCGGTCAAGCTTCACCGCCAATGGCGAGTCCCCGCCCCAGAGGTTGACCGCCTTCTTGAAGAGTGTCGGCATGCTGGATGAGCCTCTTTGGACCGTCCGGGAGGCGGCAAGATTTCTCTCGGTCTCGACCAAGACGGTTCGCGCATGGCAATACTCACGCTGCATGCCGTTTCTGAAGATTGGCGGGACAGTTCGCTTCGTCCCTGCCGACATTCGACGCTGGGCACTGGAGCTCTCGGTCGTACCCGGCACACCGGTCGACGTCGCGCCGCCTGCAAGACACCGACCCAAGCCGAGAAGCGCTCTCGCCCGTCTCGCCTCCTCGACCGCCGGCGTCAACGCTGGCCGATCCACAGCGCTTCCTTCCCAGTAGGGCCGGCGCGGCGCCTGTGACCGCGCGCTCAGCGTCCGCACCGTCGATGCCAGCCGCCCTCTACGCCGTCCGCAATCCCCGGGAGGCACCTCCCTAGGCGGCACGCGTAGTCGTGACCCTCGGCCGGCGGTCGGGGATAGTTCGGGCGGCGTCGGAGCCGAGTGTTCTGAGGCACCGTTCGTTGCTCGCCCTAACCGAGCAGATCGCCGAATCGGGCACGCCTCGCCGTGCTCGGCGAGCATCGTTGCCCGCGCAAATAGGCGGAGCCCGCAGCGGTCAGCCCTCGGGCCTCGCAGCAGCGGCCAGCGCTGCCGACAGTGTCCGGACGAGCTCGCCGACGAGGTCATCGGGATCGCGCTCGAACGGTGCCGATTCGTGGGCGAGCAGCGCACCCAACGTGCCGAACACGCACCATCGCACCCGCCACGAGATGACCGGAAACGGCACGTGCGGGAGTGCCGCCTCCAGATGGCGACGGAACGCCTCGGCGACCGGAGCAAAGTGGGCCGCGACTGTCGCCTCTACGAAGTCCGCCGGGCGCAGATAGACGGCGCCGATCAGGCGGGCGCGTCCAGGCGAGCGAGCGTCGAGCACATGCGCGGTCTCAATGTCGGGGCGGACCAGAGCCTCGACCAGATCCGTGAGCGTCGGCTCGCCGGTCGCCTCCGCCTGATCCAACAGTTCCAGCCGGCCTGCGTTGATGGGCACCAAGATGCGAGCGAGCACAGCTTCCGCAAGCGCTTGCCGACCGCCGAAGTAGTAGTGCACTGCGCCGGGGTCGGCGCCGGCGCCGCGCATGATTTTGCGCAGTGACCCCCTCTCGATCCCGGCATCGGCGAATTCCGCCTCCGCCGCGTCGAGAAGGGCGTCAACCCGAGCTCTCGTCACTCCTCGAGGCGCCTCTTGAGGGCCTTGAGGTCCTTGCGGTTCGCGCGCCGCATCGCCATGCGGATGAAGGGTCTCATGAGCCGCGAGAAGCCGGTTGGATTGCCTCGGTTCCGCAACGTCATCCGGGTGTGGCCCTCGTCGGGCGTCGAGTCGTACCGGTAGCTCGTCTCCATCGGGAAAGGCCCCTCTGCAGTGCGCATGACCAACGACGTCGGGGTGTACTCGACGACCTCGTACGTGTAACGCAACGTACGGCCGAGGAACCGTGCGACGAACGTAACCTCGGTACCGACATGCAACAGCGGCGTGGTCTTCCACTCGACCTGGGAGATGTTGACGTACCACTCGGGCGCGTTCGACGGATCACTCGCGTATCCGGCCACCACTTCCGGTGGACATCGGATCACTGCTTCAACGACGACGTCGATCGAGGTCGCATCACCAACCGGATCAGTCACCTGACTGAAGGTAGTCAGTCAGGTGACTGACCGCAACCTCACACCTCACTTGTTTCGAGGCAGCCGCAGCCGGCGGACGGTCGAACCGCCCCGAACGACGGCTTTGGGCGCGCTCCGACGGGAGTCGGCTGTCGCCGAACGGGCGTTCCAGAAGATACGGGGACTCCACCGGCTGTGTCGCGAAAGTGCGGATCAGTGCGCTACGCGCGCGCCAATGGGCACGCATACCTCTCGGTGCGCCCGGGACCACGCCCGGCGAGTGAGCGCCCTAAACGTCTCCGGGGCCCCACCCCCGTCGGGCCGGCCTCACCCCGGTCGGGCCCGGGCCGCTGCCCAGCGTCACCTGACGGCTGATCATGGGCCAGGTTGGCAGCCCCGGTGCGGCGGCCTTCCGCACGAGGCGCGCTCGCCGGCCCACGACCAAAAGCATCGACGACTAACGTCGCCACGGCCCAAGCGCCCGACTGTGGCGCCCCGCCTGCCTTGCGGAAGACCTAAGGCGCCGAAATGGCGCGCCATCGAAATCTCGCCATCCTGCTTCGCGCCATTTTCGCGCCATTTTCGGAGCGTGGAGCAGTCGACGGGTTTGGATTCAGACGAGTGCAACGTTCTGACCTGCAGTTTCACGAGTGGGCGATGAGGGTTTTGATCCCCCGACCTCTGCCGTGTGAAGGCAGCGCTCTGCCGCTGAGCTAATCGCCCGGGTGGGTATGGCCTGGCCGCGCCAACGATAACGCAGGCTCGGGGGCCCGGAGCGGGGCCCGCAGCGTGGCGGTGAGGCCGGTCGGCCGGCGGGCGGGGTGCATGACGAGGCGCATGCCGGAGACCATGAGGCCCCGGTGGTGCCCGGCCAGCCCGGCGAGCGCATCGTCGGCGGGCACCTCGATGTCGACTCGGGCGACCCGGCCGCGACCCCGGAAGTGGCCGCGCACGGAGACGGGGCCGTCCGCCCGCCGTTGCAGGGACCGCAGCGGGCACAACACCGGTAGTGGCGGTCCGGTCGGGGTGGCCCGCACGACGATGCCCCGCTCCTCCCATCTCAGGATGCGGTCATCGCCCTCCTCGAGCCACGCCAGCGTGCCCAGCTCCTTCGGGAAGCCCCAGTTGACCCGGCCGCCGAGCCGGGCGTCGACAGAGGTGACCACCATCGTCGTGACGCACATGCCGGGTCGGGCGCCGAGGCGGGCGGGCTGGGCGACCGCGAGCTCCCGATAGGGACCGACGGGTGAGTCGTCGAATCGCGTCGCGGAGATGGAGCACGGCCCGGGCAGGCGTCCGATGCCGTCCGGGAGCTCGCCCGGCGCCGGGCGGGCGGTGGCCAGCGCCATCACCGATTCGCCGCCGAGGACCCACGGAGCGTGGGGCGCAGAGGCGGTCACCAACTCAGAGTACCGGGGCGGTGTGGTGAAATCCCAAGGTGAAAATCGGCATCATCGCCCCTCCGTGGGCCCCCATCCCGCCCGACCTCTACGGCGGGATCGAACAGGCCGTCGACTGCGAGTGCCGGGGGCTGGTGGCGGCCGGGCACCAGGTGACGCTCTTCACGACCGGCGACTCGACCTGCCCGGTGCCGAGCCAATGGGTCCTCGACCACTCCGAGGGCGCCCGCATCGGCTTCTCGGTCCCCGAGCTCCGCCATGTCCTGGCCGCCTACGACGCCATGGAGGCCGCGGGGTGCGACATCGTCCACGACCACACCATGATGGGCCCGGTCCTCCATGCCGACGGGGGGCGGCCCGGCGTGCCCGTCGTGACCACCATCCACGGGCCCCTGAACGTCGAGCTGCTCGACATCTACACCCGCATCGCCGACCGGGTGCCCCTGATCGCCATCTCCCACGCGCAATTGAGGGACCATCCCGAGCTGCCGGTAGAGGCGGTGATCCACCACGGGGTGGACGTGGAGGACTTCCCGCTCGGCAAGGGCGACGGCGACTACTGCCTCTACCTCGGCCGCATGGTGGCCGAGAAAGGGGCCCACCGGGCCATCGTCGCCGCCCGCAAGGCGGGGATGAGGATCCTCCTCGCCGGCAAGATGCGCGAGCCGTGGGAGACGTCGTACTTCGAGGCGGAGATCGAGCCCCTGCTGGGCGACGACGCCCGCTACCTGGGCGAGGTGCCCCTCGACGAGAAGCGCACGCTGCTGGCCGGGGCCAGGGCCACCCTCTTCCCGATCCGGTGGAACGAGCCGTTCGGACTGGTGATGCTCGAGTCGCTGGCCTGCGGCACCCCGGTCCTGGCCTTCGCCGAGGGCGCGGCCCCCGAGGTCGTGGCCGACGGCCGCACCGGCTATCTGTGCCGGGACGAGTCGGAGATGGCCGAGGCCCTGGCCGGCATCGGGTCGATCGACCGGGCCGAGTGCCGGGCCGACGTGGAGGTCCGGTTCTCGACCGAGCGGATGGCCCGCGAGCATGCCGAGCTGTTCCGTCGAGTGGTCGACAAGCGCCCCGCCACCTAGATCACGGGGCGCTGTCGGACTTCGGCTTGGCCACGTCGGAGACGGAGACCACGCCCTCCCGCTGGAGCCGGGAGCTGATCCGGGACCGCATCTCACGGGCCAGCGGCGCCCGGTAGGCGGGAGTCGTCTTGGTCGAGACCCGCACGGTCACGTTGTCGACCCCGAGAGACTCCACCCCGAGCACCTCGGGTAGTTCGAGGACGGCCGCGGCCCACGCCGGCTCGCGGGCCAGCGCCGCGGCCTCGTCGGCGATGGCGGCGGTGGCCGCGGCCAGGTCGGCCTTGTTGGGAACGATGACGTCGACGATCGAGCGGGCCCACTCCTTGGCCGAGTTGCCGACCTTGCGGATCTCGCCGTTCGGCACGTACCAGACGGTCCCGTCGCCCGCCCGTAGCCGGGTGACCCGGAGGTTGATCTCCTCGACGGTGCCGGTCGTGTCGACGATGGTGATGACGTCGCCCACGGCGTACTGGTCCTCGACCAGGATGAAGAAGCCGGAGAAGAAGTCCTTGACCAGGCTCTGAGCGCCGAAGCCGACCGCCACGCCGACGATGCTGGCGCCGGCGAGAAAGGGCCCCAGGTTCAGGCCCAGCTCGCCGATGATGAGCAGCACCGCGAAGGTCCACACACAGACCCGGACCAGGCTGACGGCGACGCCGGCGAGGGTGTCGGCCCGCTGCTCGGCCCGGGGGCCGGCCTCCCGCAAGGGCGACCGGGCGCCGATCGACCGGATCGAGCGGCCGGTGAGCCGTGATCCGAGCCGGGCGAACACCAGGGCCAGCCCCAATATCAGGACGATGTTCAGCGCCGACGGGCCCGCGTTGTCGATGGCCCGGCAGACCAGGCTCTTGGGCGTCTGGCAGTCCATGGGGGGGCTGATGCTAGAGAAGGGAGGTGATTCAAGAGGCATTGGCCGGAAAGCGCATCGCCATCACCGGTTCCACGGGCTTCCTGGGCACCGCGCTGACCGAGCGCCTGCTGCGCTCGGTGCCCGATTGTGAGCTGGTCCTCGTGGTCCGCGCCGGGCGTCGCACGTCGCCGGCGGCCCGGGCCAAGCGGGAGATATTCGGCAACGACGCCTTTCGCTCCCTGCGGGCCGAGTTGGGCGCCCGCTTCGACGCAGAGATCGCCCGCCGGGTCCAGGTGGTGGCGGGCGACGTCTCGGTCGACGGCCTGGGCCTCGACGCCGACGCCCTCGCCCTGGTCACCGGGTGCGACACCGTGATCCATTCCGCCGCCATCGTGAGCTTCGACTCCCCCATCGACGTCGCCGCCGAGGTCAACCTCATGGGCCCCGTCCGGGTCGCCGAGCTGCTGCGCGACACGGGCTCGGCGGCCCACCTGATCACCGTGTCCACCGCCTACGT
>JALYYN010000552.1 GCA_030946525.1 Actinomycetota bacterium
CCATGCCTTCCGAAGCCCCTATCCGCACACTGCATGAGGAGCCCGATGGTCAACCCGTCCCCCCGCCGCCTGACAACTGCCGCCGCGGCCTTCGCTTTCATGCTGGCCGCGCCCGCCGGCGCATTCGCTCAGGACGCGCCGAAGGCGGTGGCCGAGGCGCCCCGCCAGGTGACGTCGGGGCCCACCCCCGACCGTCTCTATGTCAATCCCCAGGTCGTGGTGAGCCCGAAGGACCCGGCCAGCGTGGTCATGGCCGTCCCCGACGCCCGCAACGGCGGCTGCGGGCTCCAGGTCTCGCGCGATGGAGGCCTGTCGTGGGCCACGGCGGCGCCGACCCTTCTCACCGACGACTACCAGTTCTGTGTGCAGCGCACGTACGGGATCGACATGGCGCCGGTCTTCGCGCCGGACGGCACCCTCTACGTGGCCATGCCGGCCTCGTCGGTCGCCACCGGGCACCCCAACGGCCCGATCAGCATGCTGGTGGCCCGCAGCTCGGACCTCGGCCAGACGCACCAGACGTCGGTCGTGGAGAAGGCCAAGAGCAGTGACACCTACACGCTGCCCGATGGCTCCAAGGCCGTGGGTCTGGAGCAGGACAAGCTGCCGAGCATCGCCGTCGACCCGACCAACTCGAACAAGGTCTACGTGTCCTGGCGGCTCAGCATCCGCGGTCCCGACCAGGCGCCGCTTCCCGGCTTTTCCCTCGGCGGGCCGAACGGCATCCCGAGCCGGACCATGCTCGCCGTGTCCGAGGACGGCGGCAGCACCTGGGGGGCACCCGTGGACATCATGGACACCTTCAAGGCCGAGAAGGTCAACGGCTCGGGTTACGCATCGCTGGTGACCGCGCCCGACGGCACGGTGTACGGCTTCACCCGGGAAAGCCCGCCCCGGGCCGCCACCGGCCAGCCCAGCGCCAAGGCGAGACTGTTCATGTTCAAGTCCACCGACGGCGGCAAGACGTGGACCACCAGCGTGGTGAGCGAGGGCGTGCAGCAGAGCGACGACCCGCAGGCCGCGATCACCCCGGACGGGCACCTGCTCCTCGCGTACTCCGCCCGCGGGGCCTCGACGACGAACGACGTTCCGCCCAACGCCTCCGAGGTGTACACCATGTCGTCCGCCGACGGTGGACAGACCTGGTCCAAGCCGATCAACGTGACCGACGACAACCCCGCCCGCCACGCCGACCAGTACCTGCCGGGCATCAGCGTCGCCCAGAACGGGCGGGTGACGGTCGCCTTCTACGACTACCGCAACGACCCGTTCTACAGCCCGGGCGAGGTCGGGAACATGAACGCCGCCGTCGACGAGCACTACTGGGACGTGTACCTGACCAGCTCCACCGACAACGGCGCCACGTGGGCGGCCAACACCAGGGTCACCGAGTCGCCGGTCTACAACAAGGTCGGCATCTCGTTCAACAACCAGGACATCCGCGGCCCGATCGGCATGGCCTCGACCAACAGCGCCGCCTACGTCTCCTGGCCCGACACCCGGGCCACCACCGCATCCAACAGCGACGCCGAGGACGCCTACTTCTCCCGGGTCCGTTTCAGCGACCCGGCCCCGCTCGGCGCTGACACGTCCGGCAGCTCCGGGTGGGCATGGGGCCTGGGGGGCGTGGGCGTGGGCCTGGCGATCGGCGGCGTGGTGCTCTTCGCCCTGCGCAAGTCCGGAGGGGCGAACCAGCCGGCGAAGTCAGCTGGGCGGGTCCCGTCCATCGGCTGAGGACCGGGTCACTCGGCCGCAGTGCATTCGTTCATCGGTCACCCATGGCGCTGCCCCTCGGTGGGCGGCGCCATGGGGTCCGGCCCGGAGGCGCCCTTCGGCGGAACGACGAAGGCCCTACTGTTTCGGACATGACAGGCGGTTCGACATGACGTACCGCTCAAACGGGCTCAGGCCTGACGCCGAGGGTTCCCGGCGCCGACGCAGGGGCCGGAAGGGCCTACCAGGGGACGGAGCAGAGGCCCGTTCCGACGACGCCACGGCCCGCCGGGCGCCTACGTCGCGGAGTGTCAGCAGAGGTTCCTCCCCGGCGGCCGATGTCGTGACCAATGGAAATGGCCGCTGGACCGTGGCGATCACCATGGGGGTCGTCGCTGCCATCGACCTGGGGTACGGCAAGGAGGCGTCGCTGGTCGTGGCCCTCGTCTTCGGGCCGTTCGTCGCCTGTGCGCTCACGACCGTGGGCGACACCATCTTCACCGCGGTGGTGGCAACGATCCTGAGCGTGACGCTCGGCTGGCCCGACGGCACCATCGGGACGTCGGCCCACATCGTACGGGTCGCCGCCGTCGCCGTCGGCGGCGGACTCGCGGTGTGGCTGGCCGTCCAGCGGAGCCGGCACGAGGCCAAGCTCGTCGCCGTCACCCGCGTCGCGGAGGCAGCGCAACAGACCATCCTGCTCCGCTGCCCGAAGCCATCGACGGTATGAGGGTGACCGCCCGCTACCTTTCGGCTGCGGCCGAGGCCCGGATCGGCGGCGACTTCTACGACGCCGCATCGACACCCTGGGGGCTGCGCCTTGTGGTCGGCGACGTGCGGGGCAAAGGCCTGGAGGCCGTGCGGCTCGCATCTGTGCTTCTCGGGGAGTTCCGCAGCCGCGCCGCGTCGGAGCCCGACCTCGTCGCGTTGGCGAGCCTGGTCGACGACGCCGGCCGCCGTCACACCGACGAGTCAGGTGAGGAGTTCGCCACCGCCATTTTCGTCCAGTTGCACGAGCGCCGGGTCACGACGGTGCGCTGCGGGCACCCCTACCCGCTCCTGTTCACGTCCGGCAACGCCGCGCCGGTGCTGACCGCAGCCTCACTGCCGATCTGCATGGCGGGCACGCCGGTTGCCGACACGCACCCTCTTCCTGCCGGGGCCAGGCTGCTCTACTACAGCGACGGGGCGTTCGAAGGCCGGGACCGCCGGGGCCGGGAGTTCGACCTCGTCGCCAGCTTCGCCCGCCACGGTGGGGCGCCCGTACCCGAGGACGCGCTCGACCTCATTTTGTCGGATCTTCGGCACCACTGCGCCAAGGGGATCGACGACGACGTCGTGTTGGTGCTCGTCGAGGAAGCCTCGCCCCGCGTCGCCGGCGCGGTCACGGGGTGATGGTCTGGTCGTCCATCTCCGGGTGGATGCTGCCGCTCTCGTAGTACTTGGGACCGGGGCCTCCAGCCGCCCGCTCGGTCGCTTCCGCCTCGAGAGTCTGCAACCGCTGCTCGAGATGGAGAAGCCGTTCGTGCAGATCCTCGTGGCGGTGGGCAGCGTCGTCCATGGTTACTCCTCCGTCTCCGGTGTCCGTGGACCTACCGTAGGGCTCGCCGACCGGCCAGCCATGTCAAGCGATGTCGCTCCGGTGGAGGAGGGGCGCGCTTCGCGAGACGGCGACTGGGACGGCGGCGACAAAGTAGGGGGGTCCACGGGGACGGCCGTGGTTGCCGATTTCCTTGATTGGTGTTACTCCGCACGACCGTACGGATAGACATCCGACAACCGGCCGGAGGTCGTCATCGTCCAGAAAACTCAGTCGAGGGCGCCATGGCGATGCTGAACGTGCTCGCGGCCGCCCTGACAGCGTTCGTGACCACCGGGCTCCTTGCCCTCGCCGCGGCCGGCTGGCGTACCGGCCCGGCGCCGGCGTGGCCGGACCGCGCGCCCTTCCTCGGGGGTGGGGCGCCCGAGACGCACGCGTGGAGCCGATTCCATGCCCGGTACTACCCGATGACGCTGGTCTTCGTCGCCTTCGAGATGGAGATGATGTTCATGTACCCGTGGGCGGTGGTCTATGTCCGCGAAGGGGTCACTGCCCTGGCGGACATGGGGGTGTTCCTCGGGCTGCTGTCGCTGGGGATCCTCTACGCCTGGCGCGAGGGCGCCCTGCGGTGGCAGTGAAGGTGTTGCGCCGGATGGCGGCGACGGCGCCGGCGCCGGTGTTCGTGGCCCGGGGCGGCGGGGCCGGACTGCTGCCGCTCGAGCTGGCCGCGGACCCCCGGGTGACGCTGGTCGCCTCGCCCCGCCATGCCTCCGTTCTGCTCGCCGCCGGCCGCTTTCCCGGCGCCATGGGGGAGGCGCTGGGCCGGGTCCACGACCAGCTCCTCCGGGCGAGGATCACGGTCTGGTGGACGGCCGACGCCGACGCCGGGCGTCCCGCCGCCCTCCCGGCGGCGTCCGTCGTGACCGGTGCCGATCCTGTCGATGCGGTCCTGTCCGCCCACCGCAACACCGTCCTGGGCGACGCTGGCGCGGAGGATGCGGTCGGGGCCGACGAGCCGCCGAACCCCTTCGAGGGCCGGGGCGATTACGGCCAGGGCGGCGAGGGGATGATGGGCGGCGTCCCCTTCGGCCGTCCGATGGCCATGACCGGCGACGACCGCGACGGGCTGGCCCTCGACCGGCTCACGGTGACGTTCGGCCCCTTCCTGCCCGGCTTCGGCAACGGCCTGCGGTTGCGGGCCGTCCTGCAGGGCGGCGTGGTGCAGGAGGCCGAGGTCGAGCTGCTCGACCTGGGAACGGGCCCGTGGCTGCCCGGCCTCGACCCCGACGACCACGTACGCCACGACCTCCGGTGGCTGGCGGAAGCCCTGCGCCTCGGCGGCCTGCCCGCGCTCGGCTGCCGGTCCGCGATGCTGGCCCGCACCGGCCCCGGCGCGCCCGTCCTCGCCGGCCTGGCCCGGCGGGTCCG
>JALYYN010000569.1 GCA_030946525.1 Actinomycetota bacterium
TCCATAGATACCGGTAGGGGCCTGCGTCGAGGGGACGCTCGCGGAACTGGGCGACCTTGACGTCGAGCTCGACGGCCATCCTGGAGACCTCGGACTTGGAGATCCCGTCGATGCCCATCGCCTTGACCAGGTCGTCGACCCGGCGCGTCGACACGCCCTCGACGTAGGCCTGGCCGATCACCGCCACCAGGGCCTGCTCGGCCCGCCGGCGGGGCACCAGCAGCCAGTCCGGTCGGTAGTTGCCTTCTCGCAGCTTGGGGATCGCCAGGTCGATGCTGCCGACCCTGGTGTCCCACGGGCGCTGGCGGTAGCCGTTGCGCGAGTTGACCCGATCCTCGCTGCGTTCGTTGTAGGCGGCCTCGCACATCATCGAGGCCTGTGCCGACATCAGCGTCTCGGCGAACGCCGCCAGCATGGTCCTCGCCAGGTCGACGTCGCCGTCCTCGCCGGTCAAGTGCTTGTTCAGCCACGCGGCGGGGTCGATAGTTGTAGGGACTGTCACCGTGTTCCTCCTCAAGTTGTTGGTTCGCAACTGCTTCTTGAGGTTGACGCGGTGACCGTCGCGTCCGGGGGACCCTTCAGTCCCTCACCGGCTCGTACACCACTTCCTGGGACTCAACTAGATGCACAAGCGAGACGATCTTTCCGCGAGGTCTGTCCGACATCCCTAGAGCGCCTGCTCTGGGTGCGCAGGGAGCACGAGTGCCAGCCTGCGTCATCCCACCGCAATGGACGCACGGCCGGCGTTGGGTGGCGGGTCAACATGTCGTACGAGGGTCGCGTTAGGGGGCGGGCGCCTCGGCGTCGTCGTGGGCGAGGTTGCTGGAGAGTTCGCGCAGGGCGTCCGCTTGGGCGAGGAGATCTCCTGGCTCAGGCACGACAAGTACCCTGACCCTGGTCGTCGACCACGACCGGGGCCCGGTCATCTGGGGGGCCAAGGGCAAAGACTCCAAGACCCTGGATGCCTTCTTCGACGAGCTCGGCCCCAATCGATCAGCCCCGCAACCAGCGGTGTTCCATGGATCAGGGGCCCCGCCTTCCTCAAGAGCGTGACCGCCGAGGGCCACACCCCGCAGGCCGTCGTGTGCGCCGACGCCGCCGCACCGACTCCACTTGGACATCCCGACGACCGGCACATCTGGGGGGCGGCTCCCCGGCGCCGTCCACCGATGCTCTGTAAATATCCCACTTCGGCCGGGAACCTGGTCCTGAACGAATCGGTCAGTTCAGGTGATGCCGCACGTCGCCGCCAGGTGTGTGAGTTCGACGCGGCTGTTGGCTGTGGTCTTGGTCAGCAGGTTTGAGACGTGAGATTCGACTGTCCGCCGGGACAGGCAGAGCTGCTCGGCGATCTGGGTATTGGTCATGCCGCGCCCGATGAGGGAGAGGACGTCAGCTTCTCGACTCGTGACCCTGGCGGCTCGGAGCTTCTCCGGCACCACGATGGCCCCTCGGCCTCTTCGGGGCACCGGTTCGCCGGCTGCGTGGAGAAGGGTTCGGCAGGCTGCTGCCAGGCGGTCGTGGCCTCGCTCGCTGAAAAACCCGAGACCTTCGCGGGCCCATTTCGCTGGGGTGCCCCAGTCGTCGGTGAGGGCGGCGGGGGCGACGAGGCGTCGGGCAAAGTGCCGGCGCCATGGGGCGTAAGCCAGTTCGGCATCGCCGACGGCGAAGACGGCTTCAGCTTCCTCCCGTTGGCCGCCCCGCCCGAGCCTGACGGCAGCGGCCATGTGCACCATGCCCCTGACGACTCGGTGGATCAGGGGGCCCGGCTCGTCGGCGGCGCCTCGGTCATCGAAGCCTTCGACCGCGGCCAGGAGACACCACATGCCCCACCATGGGCCGAGAGTGGTCAGCGCAGCGTCGCCCAGGATCTGGATTCCCTGTTGTAGGCACTCGACGAGCTGTCCCCGGTCGTCGCCCAACGCGGCGGCCTCGGCCCGACAGCCGGCCAAGCATGTGGCTGCCACCCGGGGGTTGTCGCCCGCTGCGGCCAGGCCCCGGGCGATGGCATCTTCCATGGCATCGAGGTCCCCGCGCTGGGCGTGGGCGTTACCCTCGAATCCGTAGGCCAGGCCGACCAGAACGTCGAGATGGCAGCGTCGAGCTAGTTGCACCGACCGTCGGGCGGCGGCCAATCCGGCCTCGGATTCGAGCAGGACGCCGTGGCAGCCCGAGATGTGCAGTTCGAGGTGGGCGGCGGTGGCCACCTGCCCGTTGGCGAGGGCCAGGTCGCGAGCCTCGGCCAGTCGGGTCGGGTCGGCCCGCTCGAACAGGTCGATGGTGCCCAACTCGTGCAGGGCCCGGATGCGCCACACCATCAGGCCGGCTTCCCCGGCGATGGCGGCAGCCCGGGCGAAGGCCGTCTCGGCGTCAGGCGACCCCCGCTCGCGGGCGCAGCGCCCGGTGACTTCGAGCGCCTCACAGGCGACGTCGGCCAAACCGGCGGCCAACGCCGCCGGCTCGGCGGTGGCCGCCAGCGTGGCGGCGTCATCGATGTGTCCGAGCCCGAGTGCGATGTGGGCGTCGAGCGCGTCCAGACGTGGCCGGGTGGCGCAGTCAAGAAGCGCCGAACCGCGACGGACTTCAGCGAGGTGCCGTTGAGCCACCGACCAGCGGTCGCCGGCGGTTGCCGCTCGGGCCAGGCGCAAGTGGGTTTCGACCACCCGCTCGCCCCGCCGCCTCGTGGTGGCCAGTCGGGCGAGGAGGCGATCGCCGACGTCGAAGGCTTCATCGGTGCGCCCCGCGAGTGTCAGAACCTGGAGCAAGGCGTCGTCTCGGCGGAAGGCGAGACCCTCATCGGCGGCGAGGGCGGCGGATTGTGCGAGGGCGGCCTCAGCGGTGCAGAGAGCGCCTACCGCCAGGGCCTGGCAGCCGACGTCGACAAGCAACTCGGCGGCTCGCGAGTTGTTTCCGGCCGCGGCCCACAGCTCGGCCGCCAGCTGGCACCAGTCGCCCTCCAGGTTCGGGTGGACCCGCTCGACGACGGCCGCGGCGCGCCCGGCCAGCAGCACCCGCTCACTCGTCAGCAGCTGGGCCACGATGGTGTCGCGGGTCAGGGCATGGCGGAACCGAAACCCTTCGGCCTCATCGGTCGGCTCCACCAGCTGTGCCGCCACCCCGGCCCGCAGCGCCGTCAGCACGCTCGAGGGATCGCTCCCCATGGTCGATCCCACCACCGGCCAGGCGAAGCGTCGGCCCAATATGGCGGCCAGCGTCACCACGGCCCGGCCCGTCTCGTCGAGCCTGGCGAGGCGATCCTGGACGCTGGCGGCAAAGGACTCTGGTACCTGGCCGACCAGGGCGCCGTGGCAATGCCAGCCACCGTCGGTTCGGCGCAGCGAACCGGACTCGGCGAGGGTGGCCAGGAGCTCCTCCACCAGGAACGGTAGGCCATCAGCGACGGTGGTCAGGTAGTCGGCGAGCTCGGCGTCGAGGTCCTCGGTGTGCAGACACGCTCGGGCCATGTCGGCCACGTCGCGGGTCGACAGCCGCCGGAGGCGGACCACGTCGGCCACCCGCCGACCATGAAGAGCGTAGATGAGGTCGCGCCCTGCGCTGGGTTCGTCTTCTCGCAGCGTCACCAGCCCGGCGATGCGCTCGCCGTCCACTGCGTCGGCGAGGTAGTCGAGCACCGCCAGGGTGTCGCCGTCGGCCCAGTGGAGGTCTTCGAGCACAATCAGGCACCCGGCGCCGCCAGCCGCCGTGCGCAGAACCCGGACAACAGCCTCGGCCAGCAGCGCCGTCGGCGGCATCTGTTGAGGGGGGGCCGGAGGATTCAGTGCCGCTCGGAATAGAGCCAACTCGTCGCCGGCCCCATCCGGATTGCCCCGGGCCCAGCCCAGAACCGCCTCGGCCACTGCCCGGAAGGGTCCTGCTCCCAGTGCCGCCCGGCCCCACAGCACGGCCATGCCAGCCGTCCGGGCGTCGCTGGTCGCCTCGCGGGCCAGGCGGGACTTGCCCACTCCGGCCTCGCCGGGCACGACCAGCAAGTTGCCCCGACCGTTGCGGGCCGCGGTGAGTGCGCCGTCGAGCACGTCGCGCTCGGCCTGACGTCCGATCAGAACCGGGCACAGCATTTGGCGCACACCACCAGTATCCGCTCATCTCCGCCGGATGTGCCCCTCGCGGCTGTTAATCCCGTATGTGCCGACCGCAGATTCCGTGCACTGCCCGGATGTCACCAGGCGACGTAGCCGTCACGATCCACTCATGCCCCAGTCACCGGGCAGAGGAGGACTCAATGAAGATCAAAGAACTTGGCTACCTAGGCGTCCGTTGCCCTTACCCCGAGGAGTGGCTGCGGTTCGGACTCGACGTGCTCGGCATGCAGGGCTCCATGGACGCCACCGGTCAGGTTCAGCTGCGCATGGACGAACACCGACAACGCATCATGGTCGAGGCGGGCGACTCGTCAGCGCTGGCCTGGGTGGGTTGGGACGTGGCGGACCACGCCGGACTGACGGAGGCGAGGGCCGATCTGGCTGCCGCCGGCGTCGCAGTCCACGACGGAACAGTTGGCGACTGTGAATCTCGGGGCGTCACCGCAATGATCTGGTTCGACGATCCCGCCGCCAACCGCGTCGAGCTCTTCTGGGGACCGACCGGGCAGAATCCATTCGTCTCCGCCCGGCCCGGCCTGGGTGGTTTCGACACCACCCACGGTTTGCCCCATCTCGCCTTAGTCGTGCCCGACCTGGACGCCGCCGTCGCCTTCTACCAGGGCCCGCTCGGCTTCGACGAGAGCGACCGCATCTCCGGGCCGTTCGAGGCCCGGTTCCTGCGCATCAATGATCGTCACCACAGCTTGGTGCTCTTCGAAGGCGAACGGTGCGCAGTGGACCATCTCCTAGTCGAGGTGAGCGACATCCACGACCTCGGCGCCGCCCTCGACGCGGCCCGAACGGCCGGATTCGAGCCCGCCGTCAGCGTCGGCTATCACCCCCCCGACGCGATGCTTTCGTGCTACTTCCCGACCCCCGCCGGCTTCCGAATCGAGTACGGCATCACCCTGGCCGGCCGCCAGTCCCCCCCGTGGGGCCACGTGGGACTGCTCGCCTCGGTCGGCGCCACCACCATTACCCCCGGCCTGGCCGGCACCGGACGATGAACCCCGCCAGTGAGACATTTACCGGCACGGCCACCACCTCGGTCGCCGTCAGCTCGGATAGCGCCTATGCGTTGGTCTCCGACATCACCCGAATGCCCGAGCTGAGCCCCGAGTGCCACCGATGCCAATGGCAGAGCGCCGGCGATGTCGGGGAAGGCGCATTCTTTGTGGGCCAAAATCGGGCCCACGACCACCAGTGGACGACGCTCTGCCAGGTGACCCAAGCCGAACCCGGACACCGCTTCGCCTTCGACGCGGGTATCCGGGACCGCAAGTTCACCCGCTGGTCCTACCTGTTCACCCCCGACGGCGACGGGACTCGCATCACCGAAACCTTCGAGATACTCGAACTGCCCCCCCACCTGGCCACCGCCACCCCCCAGCAAAGGCTCTCCAGGGTCGCCGAGCTCCAAGACGGGCTCTGCCAGACCCTCGCCCGGCTCAAGCACATCTTGGAGCAAGAGCGTGGCATGTCGATCACCGCCGCTCCGGAAAAGACGAGCGCCGATCACAGTCGCCGAGAACGCATCGCCGTCGTTCGCAGCAAGAACCCAGGAGACGATTGAGATGCACACCAGCACCTGCGCCTGCGACACCGCCGGGCCTCCTCGAAACAAGAACTCGCCGCGGACGAACCCGCCCGAGGAGTCATCCGGCGGTCGATGCCGCCTCCCGCAGCGCAGCCTCGGTCAGGCCTCGGGCCGCCCACTGCAGGGTGTCGAGCACCGTTGTGCGGTCGTAGCCCCCGACGTCGACCAAAGCGATGATCGCCTCCACGCCCATCAGTGCCGAGAGGGCGGCATTGAGCTGGGCCAGACCGGCAGCGCTGACCCGGTCGCCGAGCGCGGCGGTGGCGAGGTCGATCCATTCGCGCCGGTGGCCGGGACGCCGGTACCCGCCGTGCTCGGACGCCAACCCAGCCAGTGATGACCGAAGGTTGCGCCGGAGCCAGCGCTGGTTCTCATACGTCCACTCGGCACTGCGCCGGACGACGACCCCGACGCGCTCGGCGTCGTCGGCGGTGGAATCCACCAGCCGATGGATTTCCTCGACCAGGCCGCCGACGCCGAGGATGCCGGTGCCGTCCAGGGTCAGCTCGAGTATGGCCTCGCTTACCAGATCGTCCTGGGTCGGAAAGTACCGGTAGGCGGTGGCCCGGGACACCTCGGCGGCTTCGGCAGCTTCAGCCACCGTCGGCTCATGGCCCTGTTGCACCATGCGCGCCGCTGCGACCACGACTGCGTTGCGGGTCCGGCGACGTTGCCGCTCCCGCCCTGCCCCGCCGGCGGAACCAGACCCCGCATCGGCTGACGATTCAGCGGGACCCCCTTGACGTGCGCCCATTCCCATGATGATACTTCATCTCGTGGTGAGACACCGTCTCATTACGTGTCGGCGCAGCCATGTCCCGACCACAAGCCTCCTGGAGAAAGGGACGACACGATGGAGCAGCAGCAGATGGACGATCTGGTGAATCGCCACCTCAAGGCCGAGGGGGCCGGCGATGTCGACGGCTGCGTGGCCGTGTACACCGACGACATCGAGCACGACGTCGTGGGATGGCCCACCGGGCCCACCAGCGGCAAGGAGGCGGCCCGGCGGTTCTACACGCACCTCACCGCCAACGTCCGAGCTGAGGAAGAAACTCCGACCCACCGCTACTACACGGACAACGCCATGACCCTCGACCAGCAGACCACTGCGGTCGTGACCGGCTCATTCCTCGGCCTGGCGGGCAACGGTCGTCGGGTCACGTTCCGGATCCTCCATGTCTTCGAGTTCCGTGACGGCCTCATCAGCCGGGAGAACGTCTGGCTCGATGGCGCCGCCATCGCCCAGCAGCTCAGTCAACCCGGTTGACATGACGTCTGACTATGTTTAGATTACCTGACTATGTCAGCCCCCGTCGCCGGAGCGACCCTCCCGCTTGTCCCCGGCGGCGGCCAACCGGACTTGGCGCCGCGAACCCGGACTAGCGGCGCTGGCGGTGCGCAACCTCGGGTGTCGGGGTCGGCACTCATCCGTGCGGCGCATTCAGGGCTTGCTCGCGGCCCCAGCCTCCAAGAACGATCGGAAGGAAAGAACATGCTCAGGTGCCGCTCGTTTCATCGCACCCCAAGGTGGGCGGCTGTGGTTGCAGCTTCTGCTTTGCTCGGCGGTGTCGCCACCGGTTGCGGAGGCAGTTCCCCCGCCACGTCGCCGGCCACCTCGAAGCCGGCCGCTGCGCCCACACCATTCATGGTCCAGGCGGGCATCAACGACCCCTCGAACCGGACGGTCGCGGTGCTGCAGTACATGCCCGCCACGCTGACCGTGGCCGTCGGCCAACCGGTGACCTGGTCGTGGGCCGGGGCTGTCGAGCCGCACTCGGTCACCTTCTTGAACCCAGGGCGAACCCTGCCACCGCCAGGGGATACGTCGGTGTTCGCGCCGACGCCGCCCACGGGCGCCTATGACGGCACCACCTTCGTCAACTCCGGCCTGCAACCCCAAGGACCGGCGCCGGCCAAGGACTTCACCATGACCTTCGCCAAACCGGGAGCCTACAGCTTCCACTGCGTCATCCACCCCAACATGAACGGCGCCGTCAACGTCGTCGCCGCCGGCGCCCAGGCCGACCAGGTATCCGATGTCGCCGCCCGCCGACAGTCCGAACAGGCGAAGTGGGTCGCCGAAGGCGAAGCCGCCGCAAAGCAGCTAGCGGCCACCCCGCCCGCCAGCACCTCCAACCCCGACGGCACCACCACCTGGACTATCCAGACGGGCACATCGACGCCCCACACCGACGTCCTGGCCTTCGCCCCGTCGCCGACCACGGTCAAGCCCGGCGACAAGGTCACCTTTGTGAACAACTCCGCCGCCCCCCACACGGCGAGCTTCTTCAACGACACCCCGCCGATCATCAATCCATCCGACCCCGCCACCGCCGCTCCGGCTCCCGGACCGACTCCGCAGCCGCTGGGCACGACGGGGCTGTACAACACTGGAATCCTGCCGCCTGCTGTCCCACCGGGCGCCGCACCCCCCGAGGCGGCCCGTAGCTACACCTTCACCGTCACCAAGGCCGGCACCTACGGCTACGTATGCATCTTCCATGCCCAAAGCGGCATGGGCGGCACCATCACCGCAGGCTGACTGACACCCGGCGAAGCCGGACCGATTTCCCACACTGATCAGGCGGCCAGAGCGGGACGTGGCGCGCTCGAAGCGCCCCGTTGCGCCCCCCGAACAAGAGAGGAGCGACCTGCCATGCCCAACACGTCGGTACTGCGCCTGCCCGGACCCACCCCCGCCCAGGTCGGCCGGGCAGCAGCGCTCTTGGGCACGGCTCTCCTTCTTGCAGGCTGCGGCGGTGGGTCGTCGCATCCCGCCGCCCAGACCGGCCACCCCGTGGCCGGCGACACCCGGGCCGCCGCAGGGTCGTCCGGCGGTGGATCGGCAGGCGACTGCGCCGGGCTGCCGCTCGCCCAGGCATCGGCGCGACTCTGCGCCAAGGTCCAGCTGAGCGGCGCAGTGACGCTGAGCGGCGTCGTGAGCAGCGACACCTTCAGCGACCTCAGCGTGGCGCCACCGGACAACTGCTCCACCTACGGCGCCACCGGCGGGAGCACCAAGTACGGCGGCCAGGCCGGGTTCCCGCTGCCCTCGTTGGGGCCCAGCAACGGCAATGGTGTTATCAGCGGTCACACGCTCTCCTTGGACTCCAGCGGCATTTTGGCCTTTCACGGCCCCGGCGAGTACCAGCGCCAAGACCTGAGCGGGGGCAGGCTCGAGATGAAGGTCGACGACCGGACCTTCGCCGCCAACTCCGATTCGTCGATCACCGTCGCCGTCAAGGGCGACGGCGGCGGATCTATCGCCTTCACCAAACTTCACGGTCTCCAAGGCTTGGACAGCTCGACGCTCGACGGCAGTGTCACTTGGACGTGCAGCAACCGTTGACCCGAGCCCTCGAGGCTGTCGGGCGCCAGGCGCTCAATCCGCTGCAATGACTGCCGACAACGCCCCAGACCATCCACCCCCAACGAAAGGCCTGGCGATGACCGACCACCTGCTACGCGGACAGCTCTTGGGGCGCACTCCGGCCCCGATCAACCATGACGCCCGACCAGTGCGGATTGCAGCGAGGGCGCCATTCCAGCACCCGATCGGGCGGAGACGGATGTTCCGCCCAGCGCTGCTAGCGGTAGGAATATCGATGCTGGCACTACTCGCATGCGGGAGTGGCGGGTCACCCGGCGCCAGTGGTGCCAGAACGATCTCGGCTCCGGCTCCGACCGGCAGCGGCAACACGCCTACGTCAGTCACCGATGTAGGGACCGGTTCGGTGTCGGAGTTCTGCCAGGCTGAGAGCGAGTATTCGAAGACCTCGCGCTCGGCGTCGTTGGGGACTGAACAGTTGAAGTCGATGGGAGCGCACCTCGTGGGCATCGCCCCCGCCGACATCGTGGACGCGGTCCGCACCGCCGTAGCCAGCACCGAGAAGAGCTTTCAGATCGCTCAGCAGCAGGGCGCCCAAGCCGCTGTCCAGTACCTCCAGTCGGACAAGGAGGGTCTCCACGCCGGTGCCGAAATCGCCACCTGGGGAGTCAAGCACTGTCCTGGGCCCGACGGGACCGGCCCGGCCAGCCCATGACGGGCTCGACGTGGAACCACCCTCAGGCACCGCCCGGCGATGGCGGACGGTCAGGGGGTCGGCATCGGCCGGGCCGACCTCGACAGGGTTGTGCCGCCCTCCAGCACGTCGAGACGGTAGGCGCCAACATCGGCCCCTTCAAGAATGACCCGGCCCTCGAGCACCGGGCTGAGCAAGGCCGGTTCCCCATGCTGTCGCAGCCCGGCATGCTCCCCCCGATCCACGAAAGCCATCCCAGCCTCCCTGCGGGCAAGCGGTTCATCCGAGCAGCACGGCCGCTCAGCTCGTGTTGGGAACTGCGCTTGCGTCCGGCCCGCCCGCGAGCCGACATCGACCCCGACGACCCCGGGGTCCTGGATGCCGGGCCCCGGGACGCCGGCACGGTCGGCAACCACAAGCAGCACGGCTGATGAAGGTCCTGTTTGCCAGCGTGCCGGGCGTCGGCCACTTCCACCCTCTGGTCCCGCTCGCCCTGGCTCTTGTCGAGGCCGGCGACGATGTCCTGGTGGCCGCCGGGCCCTCGATCTGCGCCCGGGCCGAGGGCATGGGACTGGCTGCGACGCCAGTTGGACCTGACTACGACGCCTGGTCCGCCAAAATGCGATCCCGAGTACGCGGCGTGCCCGGCGACGGCCTGGCCCCCGAGCGGATCATGAGGTACTTCCTGCCCCGGCTGTTCTGCGAGGTGGGGGCGCCGCTGATGGTCGACGAGCTCGTGACCCTGGTCGCCAGCTGGCAGCCGGACCTCGTGGTGTACGAGACGTGTTGTTTCGCCGCTCCGCTGGCCGCCGCCGTGGCGGGGGTCCCGGCTGTGCACCACACCGTCTCGCCTCTGCTACCCCTCGCCACCTACGACCTTGCCGCCGATGCCCTGTCCCCACTGTGGCGATCCTTCGCCCTCGCCCCGCCTCCGTTGGGCGGGCTCTTCGAGGGCCTGACCCTTGCCACCTGGCCCGCCTCCCTCGACACCCCTGAGGAGTACAAGGCCTTCGATATCGGGCGCCTGCAGCCTGTACCCCTCGACGCCGGTGACGGGGAGGGACTCCCGGGGTGGATGGGCCAACTCCCTGGCCGGCCGACTATCTACATGACGCTCGGCACGGTCATGAACTCTGCCCTGGAGGTGTTCCGAGCCGTGCTCGACGGCTTGGCCGACGAGGCCCTCAACGTCATCGTCACCGTCGGGCACGGAAACGACCCTGCCGCCCTCGGAGATATCCCGGCCAACGCCCACATCGAGGCCTACATCCCTCAGTCGCTATTGCTGGGATCGTGCGCTGTCGTCATCAGCCATGGGGGCTCGGGCACCACCCTCGCCGCCCTGGCCCACGGCCTGCCGCAGCTGCTCATCCCCCAGGGGGGCGACCAGTTCGAGAATGCCCAACGGTGCGAGCAGGCAGGCGTGGCCCTGTGTCTCATGCCCGAGGACGTCACCGCTGACGCCGTCCGAGACAGCATCGCTACCCTGCTGGGCTCCGACAGCCCCTACGCTCGGGCGGCCGTCTCCCTGCGGGCCGAGATGTCGACCATGCCGACCCCCAAGGAGTGGGTGCCGAGGCTGCACGCCCTGGCCTCGTCACAGGGGCATCTGAGTAACGGCGCCCAAGTGGCCAACAATTCATCCACTGCCCTTCCTGAAGGGGGGGTGTTGGCGAAGTAGAAGACCGCCAGGCGCTCGCCACACAGACGTTGACACTCGGCCTGACTTTGTTTAGAGTGCCTGACTATGTCAGCCAGTGCGTCCACGGAGGGAGTCTCCGGCCTCTCCGCTCCGTCGGCCAGCACGGAATCAGTGCCGGCTGCGCCCAGAGACCGACGCGCGGAACGCAACGCCGCCACCCGTCAGGAGATTCTCGACGCCGCCTGGCAGCTGGTCCGTGAATATGGGCTCGCGGCGCTGACCATGCGCGACCTCGGGTCCCGGGTCGGTATGCGGGCCCAGTCGCTCTACGCCTACTTCCCCTCCAAGCACGCCATCTACGACGCGATGTTCGCTGAGGGCAACCGGGACATCTTGGCCCGCCTGCGGCAGCTGCCGACGCGCAGCGACCCGGTGCGCGCCCTGAAAGATCAGGCACGCCTGTACCTGCAGTTCTGCGTCGAGGACCCCGTCCGCTACCAACTGCTCTACCAGCGGACGATCCCCGGCTTCGCCCCGAGCCCGGAGTCCTACACGCCGGCGATGGAGGGCCTTGACCTTGTCTGGGCTGCGCTGGAGGCATGCGGAGTGACGACGGGCCGGGCACGAGACACCTGGACCGCAGTCATCTCCGGCCTGGCCGCCCAGCAGAACGCCAACGAGCCGGGCGGTCAGCGCTGGGTGCGCCTGGTCAACGACGCCATCGACATGTTCCTCGCCCACCACCAACCCGGAAAGGCAAAACCATGATCGCCGACAGGATCGCCGTCGACACCATGCCAGCACTCGACCACGACGAGTGGATGGACCTGGCGAAAGCCGAGTTCGATCGCGTGCTCGCCATGGTGGAGGGCCTGACAGAACCGGACTTCGCACGCCCCACTGACTGCGCCGGCTGGGACGTCAGAGCCATGCTGGGCCACCTGCTCGGGATGTTGGAGCTACAGGCCGACCCCGATGACCGGGCCCGGCAGATCAAAGCGGCCATGCAGACGGCCCAGCAGACCGGCGGATTGCGTATCGACGCCCTGACGGCGATGCAAGTGAGCGAGCACGCCCACCTGAGCATGAGTGAGCTCAAAGCTGCGCTGCAGATCGCAGTGCCCCGCGGGCTGGCGGCGCGCCGCGCCATGCCGCTCCAATTCCGCGACACGCCCTACGACCCGGAGATCCCCGGTGAGCGCCCGTGGACCTTTGGCTACCTCTTCGACGTCATCCACA
The DNA here is from genome assembly GCA_030946525.1 of Actinomycetota bacterium. GTDB lineage: Bacteria > Actinomycetota > Acidimicrobiia > Acidimicrobiales > AC-14 > CADCTB01. The sequence goes on from JALYYN010000569.1 coordinate 12,604, forward strand.
CCCGCGACCCGTGGCTGCACCGCATCGACATCTGCCGCGCCACCGGCCGCAGCCCAGAGCTCACCCAGGATCACGACGGCCGCATCGTCGCCGATGTCGTCCGAGACTGGGCACCCCGACACGGCCAAGGCTTCACCCTCACCCTGACCGGACCCGCGGGCGGCGCGTTCGCCGCCGGTGACGGCGCGGTGGCGTTGGAACTCGACGCCATCGAGTTCTGCCGCATCCTTTCCGGGCGCGGAGAGGCCACCGGCCTGCTCTCGACCCACGTCGTCTTCTGACCCATCGACACCTGGAGCAGACAGCAATGAACATTTACCGCGTCGGCGACGCCACTGTCCTGAACGACCAGCTGGCAGTGCCCGGCATCGGACACCTACCCATCAACGCCTTCGTGCTCCACGCCCGCGAGCCCGTCGTCGTCGACACCGGGCTCAGCCTGGCCGACCGTGACTTCGTCGCCGACCTCGCCAGGGTCATCGACCCGGCCGACGTCCGCTGGATATGGCTGACCCATCCTGACCGCGACCACACCGGAGGGGTGTTCGCGCTGCTCGAAGCGGCGCCGCAGGCCAAGGTCGTCACCACCTTCCTCGGCGTCGGCATCATGTCCACCGATCGTCCCCTCCCCCTCGACCGGGTCCACCTGCTGAACCCCGGCCAGCGCCTGGATGTCGGAGACCGGACCCTCACCGGCTTCCGACCGCCGCTGTTCGACAACCCGGCCACGGTGGGCTTCTACGACGAGAAGAGCCGTATCTGTTTCAGCTCCGACTGTCTCGGCGGCCCGATGCCCAGCGCTGATCTCGCCGGCTGCACCGATGTACGCCAGCTGCCCGCCAAGGAGCTTCTCGAGGCTCAGCTGCTCTGGGCCGCCGTCGACAGCCCGTGGGTCCACAACGTCAACGCCCAGGCCTACGCCGACACCGTGCGTGCCATGCAGGCCGTCGACAGCGACATCTTTCTCAGCACCCACCTTCCCCCGGCCATCGGGATCGGCGACCAGCTCATGGCGATGCTGGTGGCCGCCCCCGACGCATCGCCGTTCATCGGCCCCGACCAGGCCGCGCTCGATCACATGCTTGCCAGCTTCGAAGCGGCGCCCGTCGCCTGAGCAACGCGCCACGTCCTCCAGATTCCGGGCGATGCGCCGGGCCCGAGTAGCGCCTCGGTCGACGCCGTTCCCGATGGGACGACCGACGGCTTACTTGAACCTCTGGATTGAATCGGCCCGGCCCCCTCCGGCGCGCCGGATGGTCAGCGCCAACGCCAAGGGTGGGAGCGGCCACCTCAAAGGTCCAACACCCGCTGACTGCGCTGCCCGCGACACCGGCAAGGAAATCACCATGACGACAACCCACTCCCACGACCGCATCCCGGACCAGATGACAGACGACGCGCCGGTCCGCCGATTCGCTGCGTCCAGGCTTACGGCGTGACCGGTGTCGAAGTGTTTCTGGACCCAAGTTGCCCATGGGCGTGGATCACGTCTCGGTGGATCAGGGAGATCGCACCGCAGCGCGACCTGACAGTGACCTGGCGGTCGTACAGCTGTGAGATCCGCGACGACTACGGCGTGTCTGTCACCGTCCCGGAGCAGTTCCGTGAATCGGCGCAGAAGGCCCATGCCATCGGGCATCGTATGCTCCGAATTTTCGAAGCAGCCCGCTTCCGGGTTGGTGAGAATGCTGTGGACGTGCTCTACGCCGAATGGGGCCGCCGGTTCTTTGGAAGCGATCCTGCACTCGACAACGCCCTGCCTTCTCTGAGTGCCTCAGCGCCTGCCGCCTCTATCCCGATCTTCTCGACGCAGCCGAGGACAACAAATGGGACGCACCCATCGTGAGCGCGATGCAGGTCGCAGACACGTTCGGGGGACCCAAGACCCAGACGCCAACAGTCGTCGTGCGAGCCGATCCGCCGCACGGCTTCAAAGGCCCAGTGATGGCGCCGGCGCCGACGGGCGACGCCGCCGTCCGGCTTTGGGACGCCGTCCAGGTGATCTCCAAGGAGCCCGGATTCTTCGAGATCACGCGGCCCCGCACCAACTCACCCTGGCTCCCACGCTCAAGCTGAATCTTGGGGGTGGCGTCGAGGTGCGCATGCCTTCTTTCAGTCGACCCATTTCTGGCCTACGGGCCGCTGTGCGCCCGGCGGGCCTTCCTATGCGGTTGACCCGCGCTGGTTTGGGCGTCCGGTGTCAGCCGTCACCTCCAGCGACGGCCGTGAGCTCGCACCTGGGCGGGACACCGGATCCTGCTCACCGCCATGCAGGCGTGAACCGAGCGATAGCGGGCGAGGGCGCCCCTAACGCGCGCCCCAGAACCAGCCGGTCATGGACCATCGGCCTAGCCCAGAGGTGCCGTTATCTTGAGCCGGCGAGCGGAAACCGTTGTGGCGTAACGGCTCCTGCGTCGCGGACATGTCTTCGACGCAAGCTCCATCGGGGCCTGGACCGGCCAGAAAGGGCGGCAATGAAGGGGGAATCGGCGGTGGCTGCGTCGGTGACGCGCTGAAGTCCGAGTGTCTCCCACGGGCCGTCACGCCCTTGTCGGCTACATCGATGACGGTCCTCGACGGGCTTGAGATA
>JALYYN010000571.1 GCA_030946525.1 Actinomycetota bacterium
GGTCGGTGCCGTTGCTGCCGTTGGCCGCAACCCGCCGGCCGAACTCCGAGTAGGCGGCGAGCACGACTCGGCCCTCCTGGGGCGCTCCGGCCAGGTTCTCGAAGAACCCGCTGACCGCCGAGTCCAGGTAGCCCATCAGCCGGGCATGGGTGTCCTTCTCGTTGGCGTGGGTGTCGAAGCCGCCCAGGTTGACGCCGTAGACCTTGGTCGGCGAGCCGCCCCTGACCAGGCGCGAGACCAGGTCCAGCTGCTGGGCCAGTGAGTTGGCCGCCGGCGTGCCCTCGAGGGTGGCCGTCGAACCCGACGCTTCGTCGCTCGTCGACTGGTGGGCGAGGAGGTCGGCGATGGAGTGGCCGACGGTCAGTAGATCGGCGCCCGATTGGGACACCCGGGCGGCGAGGGGCGACGAACCCGGCGACGACGCGGTCATGGCGGTAAAGCCGGACTGGACCGGCGCGCCACCCGGCAGAGTGAGCGGACCGACCGGCACGGCGGCGCCGGCTGCGTTCTCGCCGCCGAAGATGCGGGGCAGCGACCCGCCGACGGAGAGCGCCCGCATCGGGTCGGACCCGCTGGTGTCCAGCCACCGGCCGATCCACCCGGTGGGCACGCTCGAGTCGGGGACGGCGCTCTGCCAGATGTCCATCGACCGGAAGTGGCTCCGGTTGGGGCTCGGGTACCCGACGCCACGCACGATGGCGACGCGCTTGGCGTCCCAGAGAGCCTTGATCTCCTTCAGGTTGGGATGCAGGGCCAGGCCGTCGGTGAGGGGCAGCACCTCCTGGGGCTGGTAGCCGAGTGTGCGGCGGCCGCCCAGGTAGCTTCCGTCCTGGTACGGGATGAGGGTGTTCAGGCCGTCGTTGCCGCCGTAGAGGGTGAGGAGGACGAGGATGCCGTCCTTGCCCGGGGTGCCGGCCACCGCCCCGGCGCCGGTGCCGGTGCCGGTGCCGGGGGCGGCGCCGGTCTTGGCGACGGTCCGGGTGGCGAAGTCGTGGCGACTCACCAGCAGCCCGGCGGCGCCGGCCGCGCCGGCACCGAGGCCACCGAGGAGGAACTCACGACGGGAGAGGGGCATTGTGGTTGCTGCCTTTCAGATCAGTTCAGGCGTTCAGGTCAGATTCAGGCGAGGACGTACTCGGGCGCAACCAGGGCCAGGGCGAGGAGCGTCTTCGGGTCGCCGGCGGCCTGGCTCAGGGCAGCGGTGGTCGCCGGGCCCCACCCGTCGACCGACAGGAGCCGGGCGGCGGCGGCCGGGCGGTCCGATGCGGCCGCCGAGGTGATGCTGTCGATCTTGGCCTTCTGGACCACCGTCGTGGCGAACCGCAGCCGGGCCAGGGCGAAGCTGGTGGTCAGCCAGTACCCGTTCTGGGGCCAGCCCCCCACGCTGGGCGGGGCGAAGGGCTGCTGGCCCAGGCTGTCGAGGACCTGGGTCAGCCCGGTGCCCACCGCAGCGGCCCGCAGGTTCAGGGCCCGCAGCACGCCGGCGACGTACTCGATGGGCTGCTTGACCAGGCCGGTGCGGCTGGCGGGGGCGGTGAACTCCGGGTGGAGGAACATGGCCCGCAGCAGCTTCCCGATGTCGCGGTTCGGGCCGAAGGCGGGGGCGAGGTCCTTCACGACCGGGTCGTCGGCCTTGACCGGGCGGGCGAAGCCGCTGAAGAGCCTGGCTGTCACGTAGTTGGCGCTGGCCGGCTGGGCGACGGCCATGCGGATGACGTCCTCGCCGGCGAAGTTGCCGGTCTGGCCGAACACGGTCTTGGACCCGGCGTCGTGCTGGGCGGGGGCCAGGGTGAACTGCCCGGTCTGGCGCCGGTACTGCCAGCCGGTGAAGGCGCGGGCGCCCTCCTTGATGTCGTTCTCGGTGTAGTTCCCGATGCCGAGGACGAACAGCTCGAGCAGCTCGCGCGCGAAGTTCTCGTTCGGGCTGCCCTTGCGGTTCTCATTGGCGTCGAGCCAGACGAGCATGGCCGGATCCTTGGCCACCGCCTGGGTCAGGGCCTCGAAGGGCCCCGCCCCCATGTTCCGGAAGATCTCGTTCTGGCGGAACATCAGCTCCGGGTCCTTCACCTTTTCGATCGACGTGGCGAAGTGCCCGTGCCAGAACAGCGCCAGCCGCTCGCGCAGGGGCGTGCTCGTCAGGACCATGCGGTCGATCCACCACTGGTTCAGCCCTCTGTCCTCGTTGCGGAACGTCGTCCGCAGGGCCTGCTGGGCCGCCCGTTTCGCGTTGTCGTCGGTCGGCACGCTGGTGGGCAGGGCGGCGAAGACCGGCGCGGCCAGGCCCGCGGCCCCGGCATCGGGGCCGGTCATGGCGAGGAGCTTGTCGACGGTGGCCTCGTAGCCGGCGGCCACCGCGGCATCGACCTCGTCGGGTCGAGCGCCGACACCGGCCCGTCGGAACAGATGGGCGATCCGGCTTCTCGTATCGTCGCCTGCCATGGAACCAGTGAACTCCGGGAGTGTGAGCTTCCTGTGAGGTCGGCTGGTTGAATCCGTGAACGTCCGCCTTCAGGCCCGGCGACCGGCGTCCGTCAGCGGTGTACCGGGGCCCGGCCCGTGCCGTGCCAGTCGGCGGGAGCAGCCAATGGAGCGGCTTGGCTAGGTTGGGGTGCGTATGCCCCGCATCGATATAGAGCTGACCAGCACGCGTCCCGACGGCACCTGGACGTGGCGCGCCGCCGGCGCCCGCCAGCCCAAGGGAGTGCTGGCCGGGTCCGTGCTCCACGACGGGGCGAAGGTCGGCGACGTGGTCAAGGCCGAGGCCGACTTCGACATCGAGGGCATCAACGTCACTTCGGTGACCGCGCCCAAGGCCCGGAAGAAGGCCGGCCCGGAGACGCTGCCCATTCTCGGCTCCGGCAAGGTGGAGGAGCTGGTCACCCACAGCCCGCTCAAGCCGGAGCGGGAGGAGCGCGACCGCCGCGGCGCGGACCGCGGTGGGCGGGGTGACCGCTTCGGCGGGGGCGGCTTCGGCGGGGGCGGCGGGCGACCGGGCGGTCGCCCCGGTGGGCCCGGAGGTGCAGGCGGCCCAGGCGGCCCGGGCGCCACCCGTCCCCGTG
>JALYYN010000578.1 GCA_030946525.1 Actinomycetota bacterium
CTGGCGGCGGTGGAGCACCGGCTGGCGTCGCTCGAGGGCCTGGCCGAGGCGGTCGAAGCGCTGCGGCAGGCGGCCCGGCAGGAGTTCGAGCGCTGCGCAGGCGTGCTGTTCAGCCACGACAGGGGACTGCGGGAGCTCAACGACCGCCTGGCCGCGGTGACCGGCCGGCTCGAATCGGTGGAGGCCCGGCCGCCGGCCGCCCCCTCGCCGCCTGCCCCCGAGGTTCCCGCCGCGCCCGTACCCGCCTCCATGGAGCTGTACGAGCAGGCCCTCGGCCACATCCTCGAGCAGGTGGAGGGCCTCGACCGCCGGGTCCAGACCGTGGCCTCCGACGGCGTCGGCGCACGGGTCGCCGGCCTCGAGGACCGGGTGGCCGCCCTCGACCCCCTCCCGGCCGTGGTCCAGGCCCTGCGCGTCGTGGTCCGGGCCGACGAGGAGATCCTCGCCGCCGAGGTCGCAGCCCGCGAGAGCGCCGGGAACAACGGCGGGGCGCGTGCGGAGGCGTTGGAGGTGGTGGCCGGGCGGCTGGCCGCGGTCGAGGAGCGCGTGGCGCCCCTGGAGGCGGTGCCGGACGACGTGGCCGCCCTCGGCCGCATCGTCCGGCGCGAGCTCGACGCGGTGACCACCGACGTGCAGGCCCGCGAGCAGGTGCTGCGCCGGGCCCTCCAGAAGGAGATCGAGCGGCTCCATTCCACCTCCGAGGACAGGGAGGAGGCGGCCCGGGAGACCGCGCAACGCCTGGAGCTGGTCGAGCGCCGGTTGCGGGGCACGGCCCAGACGCATGAGGACGCGGTCGCGGTCACCACCCGGCGGCTGGAGGCGATCGAGTCCCGCCTCGTGTCGGTCGACGGCCTCGCCGACGACCTGGATACGCTGCGGGCGGGCGTGCGCCGGGAGCTGGAGCGGCTGCGGGCCGTCACCCAGACCCAGGACCAGTCGATCGCCGAGACGGGCAAGCGCTTCGCCGCCCTCGATGGCCGGCTGACCCGGCTCGACGCCCTGCCCGGCGAGGTGCAGGCGTTGCGGTCGGCCATCCGCCAGGAGGGCGAGCGGGCCGTCGTCGCCCTGCGGTCGGTGGAGGAGCGCACCGTCGAGGTGTCGGAGAAGGCCTTCCGCCAGCTCCGCCAGCTGGCCGACGCCGTCACCCAGGCCCACGAGCGCAACTCGGCCCTCGCCGCCGAGCTGGAGTCGACCAAGGCCCTCATGCGCGGCATCGAGGTGGCGCTGGCCGAGACCACCGAGCGGCTGGACACCCTCACCGCCCCGCAGGCGGAACCGGCGCCCGTCGTCGACCGGGCCGACGATGTGTCCCCGGTCGTGCCCGAGGCCGGCCGGCCGGCGGCCGAGGTCCCGGCTCCGGCCGAGTAGGCCTCGTTAGACTCGCCCCCATCGACGTCCTCTTCCTCTGTACGGGCAACATCTGCCGGTCCCCGATGGCCGAGTACATGCTGCGGAACCGCTTCGTCGAGGCCGGGATCGACGCCCGCGTCGCCTCGGCCGGTCTCCTCCAGGCCGGAAATCCGGCCCAGGCCCACGGGATCGACGTGGCCCGGTCGCTCGGCCTGGACATGTCCGCCCACCGCAGCCGTTCCATGACCCGGGACGTCCTGTCCGCCGCCGACCTGATCGTGGGCATGGCCCGCGAGCACGTCCGTGAGGCCGTGGTGCTGGATCCCGCCCTGTGGCCGCGCGCCTTCACGCTGAAGGAGCTGGTGCGGCGAGGCGAGGCGACCGGACCCCGCCGGCCCGACGAGGCGCTGGCCGACTGGCTGGCCCGGGCCGGGCAGGGCCGGCGGGTGGCTGACCTGAGCGGCTCGTCGCCCGACGACGACGTGGCGGACCCGATCGGCATGCCCAGGGCCGCCTACGAGCGGATGGCCAGGGAGCTCGACGACCTCACCGGCCGCCTGGTGGCGGTGGCGTTCGCAGGAGCGCCGGTTTCCCGATGAACGATTACGACGCGTTCGACGACCGCGAGCTGTTCGACATCCTGGACCGGGAGCTCGAACGCCAGAACACCACCATCCAGCTCATCGCGTCGGAGAACTTCACGTCACGGGCGGTGATGGCGGCGCAGGGCTCGGTGCTCACCAACAAGTACTCCGAGGGCTATCCGGGCAAGCGCTACTACGGCGGCAACCAAGTGGTGGACGAGGCCGAGGAGCTGGCCCGCGAGCGCTGCAAGGCGCTGTTCGGCGCCGACCACGCCAACGTCCAGCCCCACTCGGGGGCCAACGCCAACCTGGCCACCTACCTGGCCCTCTTCAAGCCGGGCGACACCATCCTGGGCATGCGCCTCGACCAGGGCGGCCACCTCACCCACGGCTCGCCGGTCAACATCAGCGGGCAGTTCTACCGCTTCGTCTCCTACGGGGTCACCGAC
>JALYYN010000581.1 GCA_030946525.1 Actinomycetota bacterium
GGACGGCGGCGCGCCCCCGCCGCACCAGCACCAGCCGCCCGCCCCCTTCGGCGAGCCGCTCGCCGGCGGCGAGCTGCACCGGTCGGAGGCGGGCCGCCACCGCCGCCAGGTCGTCGGGGCCCAGCGCGCCGAAGAGCGACACCCGGGCCAGCGCGGCGGCGACGTCGAAGGGCGGCTCGGCGGCGGCCCCGCCCGTCTGCTCGGTCCACAGGCCGGCGTACACCCCGCCGAGGCGGACGAGCTCGTCGTGGGTTCCCTGCTCGACCAGCCGCCCGGCGACGAGAACGAAGATGCGGTCGTAGGTCGTGACGGAGTTCAGCCGGTGGGTCACGGCGACCGTCGTCCGACCGGCGCCGACCCGCTCGAGCGTCGAGGCGATGAGGCGCTCGGTGCGGGGGTCGAGGGCCGACGTGGCCTCGTCGAGGATGAGCACCGACGGATCGCGGAGGAGGGCACGGGCGATGGCGAGGCGCTGGCGCTGGCCCCCGGAGAGCCGCCCGCCCCGCTCGCCCACCAGGGTGTCGTAGCCCCGCGGCAGCTCGGTGATGAAGTCGTGGAGCTCGGCCGACCGGGCGGCGGCCTCGACCTCCTCGTCGGTGGCGTTGGGCTTGCCCATGGCGATGTTCTCGCGGATGGTGGCGTCGAAGAGGAACGACTCCTGGAACACCACGCCGAGCTGGCCCCGTAGCGAGGCGACGGTGACGGTCCGGGCGTCCTGCCCGTCGAAGCGGACCGCCCCCTCGTCGGGGTCGACGAAGCGCATGAGAAGCTGCAGGACCGACGACTTGCCGGCGCCCGTCGGTCCCACGAAGGCCACCCGCGCCCCGGCCGGGATCACCACGTCGATCCCCTCCAGCGTCCGGCGGTCGGGGGTGTAGGAGAACCCGACGCCCTCCAGGCGGATCTCGCGCCGGAGCGGCGCCAGGACCGTGGCGTCGGCGGTGTCGTCGATCTCCGGGACGGCCTCGAGCACCTCGTTCACCCGCTCGAGGGCGCCGGTGGCCGCCTGGATCTGCTGGCCGATCCCCGTGAGAGCGGTGACCGGGCTCAGCACCTCGCCCATGAGGCCGAGGAAGGCGACGAGCCCGCCGATCGTGAGGTTGCCCTGGAGGATGAGCCAGGCGCCCAACCCGATCACGGCCAGGCGCAGGAACGTCACGACCGCGTTGACCGACAGCCCGAACAGCCCGCCGAAGAGCTGCAGGCGGAGCTGGGCGTCGAAGAGGCGGTCGCACGCCCGGCCGAAGCGGGCCCGCTCCCGCGCTTCGAGGGCGAACGCCTTCACGACGCCCTGGGCGCTGAAGTTCTCGGTCGCCGCGCTGACCAGGCCGCCCATGCGCTCCTGGACGGTGATGCTGCGCTTGCGGGCCCCACCCGACATGGCCTTGTAGACCACGGCGACGACGGGGGCGCCCGCCAGCACCACCGCACCGAGGAGTGGATTGAGGGTGAGGAGGACGACGGAGGCGACGACCAGCGACAGGATCTGGAAGAACCCCTCCCGGACGGTCTCGGACAACCCCGACTCCAGGCTGGCGACGTCGGAGACGAGGCGGGAGAGCACGTCGCCCTGCTGGTGGCGGCTGAACCAGCCGGTGGACTGGGCCTGCATGCGGGCGAACATCGACGTGCGGATCTCCCGGATCACCGCGCTGGACACGTAGGCGGCGAGGTACGACCGGCGCAGGGTGGCGACCAGCGACACCGCGAAGGCCCCGGCCAGGAAGGCCAGCACGCCCATGACCTGGGACAGCTCGCCGCTCGGGATCGCAGTGTCGAAGAGGCGCTTCACCGCGAACGGGAACGCCATGGTGAACGCCAGCCCGAGCAGCATGTAGACGAACATCTCCGCCTCCCGGCGGCGGTGGGGACGGAGGTACCGGAGGGCCAGGCGGAGGAACTGACCCGTCCGCACGTCGGGGGGGCCCGACGCCAGCTTCCACGTCCACGCCTCCTCCAGGCCGGCCAGGCCGGTGCCGTAGACGTCCGTGGCGGTGACGTCGACACGACCGGGCCTGGACTCGACGAGGAGGCGGCGCAGCGAGGCCTCGTCGGCGCGCTCGAGCAGGTACCGGACGAAGGACAGGGCCATGGCCCCGGCCACCTCGCCCTCGGCGGCGGCGAGCGGCGGGAGCTCCAGCTCCCGCAGGCGGGGGTCGGGATCGGGCGAGCCGGCCAGGTGCAGGCCGTAGCCCTCGAGGACGATTCCGAGGTCGGCGGCCGCGGGCAGGGCGGCGCCGAACAGGATGGCGAGCGGCCGTTCCGGGGCCTCCGGCGGCGACTCGGCGCTGACCACCATCCAGATCTCGCCCCGGACCGGGTCGACGACCGTCCCGCCCGTGACCACCTCGCCGGGATGGCCGGGGTCGGGGAAGGGGTCGACCAGGCAGATCTGGGGTTTCACGCCCCACGGCTCGGAGCCGATGCCGGACAGCCGCCGGCGGGCCCGGCGGACGGCCGACGACACCGCCGACGCCGCCGCCTCGCCCGCCGAACCGGGCCGGTAGCGCACGACCGCGGCGTCGGTCTCACGAGACGCCAGCTCGTCCAGCGCCGGGCGCACCGCCAGCGCCGCGGCCGCCCCGGG
>JALYYN010000588.1 GCA_030946525.1 Actinomycetota bacterium
GGCGAGCACCCGGCGCCGCCGGAGGTCCGTCTCCACCGCCCGTATGGCCAGGGGCACCATCGGCGGCAGCACGCAGAGGGCGAACGCGAGGTAGGCCTGGGTGGCCACCCGCCCGGCGAAGGGGCTCACCCGGCCGTCCAGGCCCCACCATACGAACGCCTCGAGCAGGAGGTGAGCCCCGAGGCAGACCGGCAACGAGGCGAGCGCCCGCTCCGCCGGCTCCTGGACCTGCCGCAGGGCGTCGACACCGATGGCCGTGACCATCGCTCCGGCGACCAGATCGGCTTCGACGGAGAAGCACATCCGACTGCTACACCCGGACCAGCGACGGCACGACGGACCTCATGGATCGAGGGCTGTTGTCCGTCTGCAGGCTCAAACGGCGGTAATCGTCAGGTTACCGGCGCCCCGCCGCTACGCAGCCGGCGGATCCGGGGAGCCCGTCAGCTCGTCTTGCGCAGGATGACGAGCGACCGGGGCTCCAGGGCGAGCTCCTCGTCGGCCAGGAGGGTGACTACGGGCTCGCCACCGGGCAGGCGGCCCACGTCGGGCACTGCGTAGCCGATGGCGGTGTCGAGCACGAGCTCGAAGGTGTCGGCCCACTTGCCGTTCGGCAGGCGGAACTGGACGGCGTAGGGCCCGTTGAACAGGAGCAGGAAGCTGTCGTCGACGATGCGCTCGCCACGCGGGCCCGGCTCGGAGATCTCGTCGCCGTTCAGGAACATGCCCAGGGCGACGAGCGATCCGGCCAGCCACTGCTCCTGGTCCATCTCCTGGCCGTCGGGGCCGAACCACCCGATGTCGGCCAGGCCCGAGCCGTGGATGGGCCGGCCCTGGAAGAACTTCCGCCGCCGGAAGACGGGGTGGTCCCGGCGCAGGGTGACCAGCCGGCGGGTCACTTCCAGCACCTCCTCGGCGTCGCCGTCGAGGTCCCAGTCGATCCAGTTCAGCTCGTTGTCCTGGCAGTAGGAGTTGTTGTTCCCGTGCTGGGTGCGGTTCAGCTCGTCGCCGGAGACCAGCATCGGCACGCCCTGGGAGAGGATCAGGGTGGCCAGGAGGTTCCGTTGCTGGCGGCGGCGCAGGGCGAGCACCCCCGGGTCTGTGGTGGCACCCTCGACCCCGCAGTTCCAGGACCGGTTGTCGTCGGTGCCATCCCGGTTGCCCTCGCCGTTGGCCTCGTTGTGCTTGTCGTTGTAGGAGACCAGGTCACGCAGGGTGAAGCCGTCGTGGGCGGTGATGAAGTTGATGGAGGCCGACGGCCCCCGCCCGTCGCCCTGGTAGAGATCGCTGGACCCGCTCAGCCGGTAGCCCATCTCCGCCAGCGACGCGCCGTGGCCCCGCCAGAAGTCCCGTACGGCATCCCGGTACTTGCCGTTCCATTCCGTCCACAGCACCGGGAAGTTGCCCACCTGGTAGCCGCCCTCGCCCACGTCCCAGGGCTCGGCGATCAGCTTCACCGACGAGACCACGGGATCCTGGTGGATGAGGTCGAAGAAGGCGGAGAGGCGGTCCACCTCGTGGAAGCCGCGGGCCAGGGCCGAGGCCAGGTCGAACCGGAACCCGTCGACGTGCATCTCGGTGACCCAGTACCGCAGGCTGTCCATGATGAGGTGCAGCACCTCGGGGTGGCGGGCATTGAGGGTGTTGCCGGTGCCGGTGTAGTCCATGTACCGGCGGGGGTCGTCCTCGACGAGGCGGTAGTAGGCGGAGTTGTCGATGCCGCGGAAGGACAGCGTGGGCCCCAGGTGGTTGCCCTCGGCGGTGTGGTTGTAGACGACGTCGAGGATCACCTCGATGCCGGCGGCGTGGAGGGTGCGGACCATGGCCTTGAACTCCCGGACCTGCTCGCCCCGGGTGCCGGAGGACGAGTATGCGGCGTGGGGAGCGAAGTACCCCACCGAGTTGTAGCCCCAGTAGTTCGTAAGCCCTCGCTTGACGAGGTCGTGCTCGGAGACGAAGTGGTGGACCGGCATGAGCTCGACCGCGGTGACGCCGAGGTTGGTGAGGTGGTCGATCGCCGCCGGGCTGGCCAGGCCGCCGTAGGTGCCCCGCTGGTGGTCGGGCACCCCGGGATGGCGGGCGGTGAAGCCCTTCACGTGGACTTCGTAGATGACCGTCTCGTGCCACGGCCGCCGGGGGAGCTGGTCCTCGCCCCAGGGGAACAGGGTCTCGGCCACCACCGCCCTGGGCACCCGCCGGGCCGAGTTCCGGGGGTCCCGCTGGTCGTCGCTGCCATCGGCCACGTACCCGAACACCGAGTCGTCCCACTTCAGATCGCCGTCGATGGCCTTGGCGTAGGGGTCGATCAGCAGCTTGGCCGGGTTGAAACGCAGGCCGTAGCGGGGCTCGTACGGCCCGTGGACCCGGAAGCCGTAAGCCTGGCCGGGGAAGACGCCGGGGATGTACCCGTGCCAGACGTGGGCGGTGACCTCGGGCAGGCGGAGCCTGGTCTCCTTGCCCTTCGGGTCGAAGAGGCACACGTCGACGGCCTCGGCGCCTTCGGAGAAGATGGCGAAGTTGGTCCCTTCTCCGTCCCAGGTCGCGCCGGGGGGGTAAGGTCGACCGGGCCAGAGTTCCATGGGCGCCAGCTTCGCCCACCGGGACGCCGGCGCAAAAACGAGAGCTTCACGGAGGTCCCCATTGCAACGCCTGGCAGGCTGGTGGTCGCGCCTACCCCGGCCCTACCGGTTCAACGTGGGGCTGTACGCATTGGCGTCGGTCGCCATGCTCGGCCTGTTGTTCGAGGTCGCCACCGGTTCCGGCGGCACGCCCAACCAGGTGGCCACCCAGTCGGCCCCTCCCAGCGTGACCACGACCGTCACGCTCTTCCAACCCCTCGTCACCACCGCGACCGTGCCGGCGTCCACCAGCAGCACCGAGGCGTCCACCACCAC
>JALYYN010000603.1 GCA_030946525.1 Actinomycetota bacterium
TACCGGCTCCGCCTCCTCCTGCCGGATGCCGACGCGTCCGGCTACGACCCTCGCGAGCACCTCATCTTCGCCGTGGTGTCGCTCCCGGTGTGGCTCGGCATCTTCGTGCACTACCGCCTCTACCGGGCCAACGAGGTGGCGGCCCGGCGCCAGGAGCTGGGGCGCCTGGTCCATGCGACGGCGGCTTCGGTGGCGATGATGGCGCTCGCCGGCTTCATGGCCAAGATGTACGTAGCCCGGGGATGGCTCGTCTTCACCTTCGCCATCGGACTGCCGATGCTCATCGCAGAACGGGAGGTCGTCAGGCGGATCCTGGCGTCGTTGCGGCGCCGACGGAAGCTGCTCCGCCGGGTGCTGATCGTCGGTGGGAACGCAGATGCCGTCGCCCTCTGCGACACGCTTCGGGCCGACCCCGTGCTGGGCTACGACGTGCTCGGCATCATCGCCGATGTCCCCGCCTCCAGCCACGTCGACGAGGACCGGCCCGCCTTACTCGGATCGGTCGACGAGACGCTCGAGGTGGCGGAGGCCATCGGCGCCCAGGGCGTGATCGTGGTCACGACCGCGGTCGGCATGGCCGCCGCCAACCGGTTGGCGCGGGAGCTGCCCGATGCCGGCATCCGGGTGGAGGTGGTCTCCGCGCTACGGGACATCGCCGTGGAGCGCCTGACCCTGCGCACCGTCGGGCGCTTCCCGATCCTCCACGTGGACCGGGTGCACCGTCACGGCTGGCGGGCGGCGGCCAAGCGCGGCTTCGACGTGGCCGTGGCCGCCTCCGGCCTGGTCGTCCTGTCGCCGGTGGTCCTGGTCACTGCGATGGCAGTCAGGCTCAGCTCGCCCGGTCCCGTCTTCTTCCGCCAGAAGCGGCTCGGTCGGGAAGGCGCGCTCTTCGAGATCCTCAAGTTCCGCACCATGGTCCCCGACGCCGAGGAGCGCCTGGCCGGGCTGCGGCAGCGCAACGAGGCCGGCGGGCCCCTGTTCAAGCTGCAACACGACCCCCGCGTCACCCGGGTCGGGCGGGTCCTGCGCCGCCTCTCCCTCGACGAGCTGCCCCAGCTGTGGAACGTGCTGCGGGGGGAGATGTCGCTGGTCGGCCCCCGCCCCGCACTGCCCCACGAGGTGACGGGCTGGTCGCCGGAGCTGCACCAGCGCCTCAGGGTCACGCCGGGGATCACCGGGATGTGGCAGGTGTGCGGCCGTAGTCACGCCTCCTTCGACGACTACAGCCGCCTCGACCTGTACTACGTGGACAACTGGTCGCTCCTCGTCGACCTCACGATCCTGGCCAAGACCATCCCGGCCGTCTTCTCCCGCCGCGGGGCGTACTGAGCCAGATATCGCGCGGCCACCCGGCCCCCGGGACCGGCCCCCGGTAGCATGGTGTTTCGCTTTCGGGCGGGAAGGATGCCAGATGGCCGCGGCTGAATCTCAGGACCAGCGTTCCTGGTGGCAGTCGCTCGACCCGCCCCTCACCCTGGCGTCGTCCGCAACCGCCGAGGGCCCCGTGCCCTGGCCCGACCCCATCGACCTCGGCGACGACCCCCGACCCGCAAACGTCGACGCCGCTGACCTCGATGAGCCCCCGCCCGCTGCGCCCGCCGCTGTGGGCGAGGCCGAGCCCGTCCCCGGCCCCGTCGACACAGCCGCCGGCGGGGGCCGGATCGAGGAGCCCGGCGAGGTCGGCGGAAGCCACGCCGAGGAGGACCGGCCGGACGGGGGCGGCGGATGGTCGCCCGCGCTGTGGGCGCCCGGCCCGGTCGTGAACGACATACCCGGCCCGGCGGATGTCCCGGACATACCGCCGCTCTATGCCGAGCACGAGGTGCCGCTCTCCCCCAAGGGTTGGTACGGGGCGTTCGCCGGCCGGTCGACCAACACGGTGCTCGTCGGCGCGCTCACCGTGATGGGCCTGGTCCTCGTGGCTGTCCTCCTGGTCGTCCGCTCGGGGAGCGATCCCACCCAGTCGGCCCAGGCCCGTCCCGGCGCGGACACGGTGGCGAACGGCGACGACCCCGCTCCCGCCACCACGTCCACGGCGACGACGCTCCCGGCTGTCGATCCGACCACCCCCGTCCCGGTCGCTGCGTCGGTCGACCAGCCAGGCGCCGCCGCCCCGGTCACCGGGACCACACCGAGCGCCACGACGCCGACCGCCACGACCCCGACACGGTCGACGTCGCCCTCCCCGCCGGCCGCGGCGACCGCCAGCACCGAGCCGCCCGCCCCGGCGCCGGTCCCCACCGACCCGCCAGCGCCGGCTCCCGAACCCACGACCTCCCCCCCGCCGCCGGCGATGACGGCGACGACGGCGCCGCCGCCCGTGGTTGCCACCACCCTGCCCCCGGCGACCACGTCGGTGCCGACGCCCACCTTTACCATCCCCACCATCCCTCCCATGACCCGGCCGACGGTGCCGACGAACCCGCGCCGCTGACATCCCCGCTTGACCTGGCCCCTGGGGCCGCGTCGTACCTTCGTCGTATGACTATGACGACAAGCACCTGTGGCTGCGGCTGTTCGACCATGACCGACCTCACCGAAGCCAAGGAACCGTGCGGCTGCGGCTGCGAATGCTGTGGCGACGACAAGCCCCGGACACGCGACCAGCAGATCGCCGAGCTGCTCACCCTCCGCCAGGCCGTGGACCGGCGGCTGACAGAACTGTCGAAGTAGGCCGGACTGTCGAAGTAGGCCGAATTCCCCGGGTCGACGACCTGGCCGCCGGGACCGGCGGTACCGTGGCCTGTGTCGCATGAGGGTGGGGGCGGGATCTGGGGTCGGCCGTCCACCCCCTCCCCGGATCTCTCCCCCGCCGACTCGCCGACGCCGGTCGCCCGCCCCCGACGGAGGAGATGGCCGGCGTTCGCGGCGGCGGCGCTGGTTTTCGTGGGCCTGGCTTGGGCGGTCCTCGTCGTCCTCTCCCTCGCCGCCGCCC
This sequence comes from Actinomycetota bacterium, assembly GCA_030946525.1. GTDB lineage: Bacteria > Actinomycetota > Acidimicrobiia > Acidimicrobiales > AC-14 > CADCTB01. Next base: position 2,936 of record JALYYN010000603.1, read on the forward strand.
GCGCCGATCTCCGGGACGGCAATGACCTGGTCAGGGAGGCCCGGGCCCAGGGCGACCCGCTCGGCGACATCGCCGTCACCCAGCTCCGGCTGGCCCGGACGTCACTCGCCCGGGGTCACCGCAGTCTGCAGAGCCCCGTGCTCGCTCCGGCCATCCTCGTCCCCGTGCTCGGACGCCAGGTCGTGGCCGTGCGGGCCCTGTCCGGCGCCGCCGTCACCGCCATCGACGCCGGGATCGAGGCGCTCCTGCCGGCGCGTGCCCTCGTCGACAAGCCGCTGACCACCACGGCGGCGAGGGCCGACACGGCCCGGCAGCTGGCCGAGCTGGCCGCCACCGCCTCGGCCACGTTGGCGAAGCTCGACCTCGGCCCCCGCCACGGGCTCCTGGGCCCGGTGGCCCGGGCCAGTGACGACTTCGCCCGCCAGTTGGCCCGCGTGCAGGACGGCCTGGTGCGCAGCGCGGCGGGCGCCCGGGCCGTCGCCACCCTGCTCGACGCGCCCCACCACTATCTGGTGTTCGGGTCGAACAACGCGGAGATGCGGGCGGGTTCCGGGATGCTGCTGTCCATCGGCGAGATGGACACCGGGCCGGACGGGTTCCGGCTGGGCGAGATGCGCCCGGTCACCGATTTCATCCCGATCCCGGTGGGCGCCGCGCCGCTCGATCCGGAACTGCGCGACCGGTGGGGCTGGCTCAATCCCAACCGGGACTGGCGCAACCTCATGCTCTCCCCCCGTTTCGACGAGCAGGCGGCCCTGGCCGCCCGGCTCTGGGAGGCCACCGGCCACGCCCACGTGGACGGCGTGCTCGCCGTCGACCCGGTCGCCCTCCAGGGGCTCATGACCGCAACCGGTCCCGTCACCGTGGACGGCCGGACCATCGGCCCCGCCGACGTCGTCAAGGAGCTCACCCACGACCAGTACCTGCGCTTCCCGCCCTCCGAGGCCAACGCCGAACGCAGGGACGTGCTGGGCCGGTTGGCGCGGGGGGTTTTCGACGCAGTCAGCAGCGGCGGATCGGTCCGGACACTGGGCAAGGGGCTGGGCCCGGTGGTCGACGGCCGGCACCTGATGGCATGGGCGGCCCGCCCGGCCGAGCAGGCGGACTGGCAGGCGGCCGGCGTCGCCGGAACCCTGACCCCCCAGTCCCTGCTGGTGGGCGTGCTCAACAGGGCGGGGAACAAGCTCGACCCGTTCCTCACCGTCGACGCGCAGCTCGCCCTCGCCCGCGCCGGCAAGGACACCGACGTGACCCTGGACCTGAACATCACCAACACCGTCACCGACGCCGAGCCGACCTATATCGCCGGGCCCGCCGACGGCAGCGGCGTGGGGCGGAACGTCTACACCGGCTTCGTGTCGGTGAGCATGCCGGGGGCGGCCCGGGAGGGCCGGGTGGACGGTGCGTCGTTGCTGTCGGTGGACGGGCCCGACGGTCCCAGCCAGGTGGTGGCCGTGCCGGTCACCGTCGAGCGGGGCCAGACCGTCACCGTGGTGGTCCGTTTCCGCCTGCCTGGATCGAGCGGTGCCATGACCGTCGAGCCCTCGGCCCGAGTGCCGCCCGTGTCCTGGACCGCAGGCAAGCTCCGCTGGACCGATGCAGCGCCGTTCTCCCTCCGTTGGGGATGAGCTACGCTGCGCTTCTGCGGCGAGGTCACGGAGGCAGGGGCATGGCCAGAGTCCGACTTGTTATGGCGGGCGTGGCGCTTGCGCTCCTCACGCTGCTCGCCGTGCCGGCATCGGCGCAGTACGTGGGCGTGCCGCCCCCCTCGGTGGTCCCCGGTGGGGGCGTCGAGGGTGACA
>JALYYN010000001.1 GCA_030946525.1 Actinomycetota bacterium
GGCTCAGGCCGACGAGGCGCCCCGCCTCGGAGCGGTAGATCACGTCCCGCACCTCGGAGACGTCGTCCGCCCTCCCCGGACGGTGACCACGGGCAGGCCGGTGATCTACGAGGCGTTCATCAGCAGCCTCATCACTTGCCCGATCAACCAGGACATACGCCACCAGCCTCGCTGATCAGGCGGCGGCGATCCAGTCCGACCCACTGGTCGAGACTGGGAGAATGCGCGAACATCGGGCGGTCGCCACCTTCCCGGAAGGAATGGGGCGGCGTCCTCGTCCAAGCCCGCGTATGCACGTCGCCGTCATGCCCAGGGTGCCGAGATGGCTCGGCCTCCTGCGCGCCACCACCGCCGGGACGGTGGGCGAGGTCGATCCCGTGGTCGTCACCCGGGCGCGGGCCGGGGACCGGCCCGCCTTCGCGGCCATCGTGCGCCACTACGACGCCCGGCTCCGCGCCCTCGCGTTCCGCCTCCTTCGTGATCGCGACCGCATGGACGACGTACTCCAGGACGTCTACGTGAAGGCCTACCGCGGGCTGCCGCGGTTCAAGGGCGACTCGGCCGTCGGCACCTGGCTGTACCGGATCGCCTACAACGCCTGCATGGACGACCTGCGCCGTCGCCCGGCAGTGGCGCCGGTGTCGTACGACGCCGACAACGTGGCGTCCGTCGTCGATCCCAAGGCCGGCCCGGCGGACATCGCCGTCGAGCGGTACGACCTCGCCGTCGCCCTCGACCGCCTGCCGCCGGACCAGCGGGCCGCGGTCATGCTGGTCGACGCCTACGGGCTGGGCTACGCCGAAGCGGCCGACGTCCTCGGCGTCCGGGCCGGGACCATCGGCTCCCGGCTGAACCGGGCCCGGGCCGCCCTGCGGGACGCCCTCGGCGGGGAGGAGGAGGACTGATGGCTCCGGACCGCGACGAGCGCCTCGGCCGGGCGCTGCGCTCCCTCGACGTTCCTGCTCACGGGCCCGGGTTCTACGCCCGGCTGGTCGAACGCCTCGAACAGGAGACGGCCGGCGGCGGGCGGCGGCGCCGTGCCGTCCCACCCCGACCGCTGCTGATCGCCATGGCCGCGGCCGCCGTCCTGCTGGCCGTGGTCGCCGCCAGCACCGTGTTCACCGGCGACGGGCGGTCCCCGATCGGCCCCGGCCCCACCGACACCCGCCTCATCAACGCCACCGAGGTCCGCTCCCGCGTGTCGACCGCCCTGGCGACGCTGCGATCCCTCAGCGGCGAGGTCACCGTCGAGTGCGCCATTCCCATCGGTCAATGCGCCCCGCCCGAGACGGGCGGCCACACCACGCTGCAGTGGTCGTTCGTGACCACGGCTGCGGGCGACGAGCGAATCACCGGCATCGGCACGCAGGACGACGTTTCCTACAGCGCCAGCCGCCGGGAGGAGCGGGTGGTCTCCACGGTCGGGGGCCGGGTCACCGCCCAGGTCCGCACCAACCTGCCCCCCGGCCCTCCCGACTTCTCGGACCGGACATCGGTGCTCCGCCGGGACGTGGCGTCGGTCGTGCGGGCGTTCCTGACCACCACGTCGGAGGTGCCCGTGACCGACGTGACCGAGCAGGGCCGGCCCGCGTGGCGGCTGCTGACGCCCGTGGTGCCGAACAAGGTCGCGGCCCCGGGTACGAGCGCGGATCAGTTGGAGGTCGTCGTCGACCGCCAGAGCGGCTTCCCGCTGCGGGTCACCGACACCTTCCAGGGCCGCTTCCTCAGCGAGGTGCGGCTCTCCGACCTGGTGGTGGACGGCCCGGTCGACCCGGCGTCGTTCCTGCTCGACCTGCCGGCCGGCGTCCAGCCGTTCCGCCAGGACCTCGGCTTCCGCAGCGTGCCCCTCGCCCAGGTTGCGTCGGTGGTCGGCTATGCCCCCGTGCTGCCGGCGCCGGCCACCCTGCCGTCCGGCTACCGGCTGGCCGAAGTCACGGTGGCGGCGACGGAGGCCGGAGGCATCGGCAACGAGGGCATGAGTCCGCCGCTGCGCAATGTCGTCTCGGTCGCCTACCGCCGGGGCTTCGACCGCATCGTGGTCACGACCCGCTCCGTCACCGGGCCGTCGTGCGCCAGCGGCCCACCGACGAACGTCAGCTGCTGGGCCGACCCTGTCGCTTCCGGCGAGGGCTTCTTCGACCAACCCCAGGCCTATGCCGTCGCCGGCGGGGCCCTCGACGGGGCCCGGGCCGAGCTGGTGATCTCACCCCGGGGCGTGCCTCACGTGTGGACAATCGACGCCCGGCTCGTGGTCACCGTCGCCGGTGACGCCGATGCCGTTGAGCTCCGTCGGCTGGCGGCGTCGTTCGGGCCGGCGACGTGAGCCAAACTGCTGGGTGGAAGGGAACGAACCCATGGCGGACACGGTCTGACATCACATGAGACTCGGGATCACCGCATGCGGGGCACTCGTCGCCGGGATGCTGGTCGCCTGCAGCAGCGGTGGGCAGGGCGCGGCGGGATCTGGGAGCGCTCCCACCACGTCCACCACGACCTCTCCGGTGGCCGCCGTCCTGCCGCCGCGTGCCCCGGACACCTCGGCGGCCGGGGGCGGCGCGACCGGCCCGGCCGGTGGCCCGGTCCCCGACGGGTTCACGGCCGCGTCGGTCACCTTCGTCTCTTTGCAGACCGGGTGGGTCCTCGGTACCGCGCCGTGCGCCATGCCGCCGTGCACATCGCTGGTCCGGACCCGCGACGGAGGAAGGACCTGGGCCGGCATCCCCGCGCCTGCCGTCGCCCTCACAGGGAGTGCCGCGGCCGGTGTCAGTACGGTGCGTTTCGCCGATGCCGCCGACGGCTGGGTGTTCGGTCCCGAGCTGTGGGCCACCCACGACGGTGGCGCCCACTGGACCCGCACGACCCTGCCCGGTGTGGACGTCGCGTCCCAGGTATCCGACCTGGAGGCTGCAGGCAGCTCGGCGCACGCCACCGTGACGGATGCCACGGGCGTGCGCATCCTGACCACGCCGGTGGGCAGGGAGGACTGGACGCTGTCGACGACGACCGTCCAGCTCGGCGCAGGGCCCATTCCCCAGGCCCAGCTCGTGCTGCACGGCGACAGCGGATGGGTCGTCGAGGTGGACCGCACGGTGATGGGCGGAGCCCGCCTGTCAGGGACGGCGTGGGTGCCGTGGCAACCACCGTGCGGTGATGCCGGTGGCTCGGCATTCCTCGCCGCCCCCACATCGGGCGAGCTCATCGCCGTCTGCAACGAGGGGGAGTGGAACGACCACCCCCGAGCGGTCCGTTACTACCGCTCCGGCGACGGGGGAACGACGTTCCGGGAAATCCCGGTCCCGGTGCCGACACCGGGGGTGCTGGGTGTGGCGAGTGGCGCGCCGGGAACCGCCGTGACCAGCGCGGCGACCAGCGGCGGGGCCGCACTGCTCGCGACCTTCGATGACGGAGCGACCTGGGTCGAGGTCCACCACAGCGCCGCATCCAGTTCCCTGAAGGAGGTCGGCTTCACCAGCGCGAACCAGGGCGTGGCGATCGAGGTGCCGCAGGGCGCGGGGGGTTTCCCGACCGGCTCGCTGCTGATGACCGTCGATGGCGGCCACACCTGGAACGCGCTGCAGTTCAGGTAGGCTGCAGTTCAGGTAGGCGGCCGTTCAGTGGCGGCCGTTCGGGCCGACGACCTGACTGAGGCCCGATCACAGCCGCCCCAGGAGGTCCGGATCCGGTTCGTCCTCGGCGTAGGGCACCGGGTGGTCGCCGCCCAGTTCGGCGAAGCGCTCGTTGAGGGCCACGGCAATGAGGTCCCGATCGTGGGCGCAGGCGACGAGGGCGCCGTGGAGGAAGGCTTCGACCTCCAGGGAGGTACGCATGCCGCCCAGGGTGAAGTAGCGGAACCAGAGGTCGGCGAAGGAGAGCCCGATCGCCCGACGGGCCCGTTCCAGCACGTCGGTCGGCTCAACCACGGCGACGCCTCATGCGTCCGGCCCGGCCTTCACCCGGGTCGAGTCGACGATCCGCGCCGCCAGCGCGGCAACGGTGACCTCCGCCGAGCGCGCCGACCACCGCAGCACCGCGGCCGCCCTCTCCGCAGTGATGGCCTGGTGGGCCATGAGCACACCCTGGGCCTGGGCGATGACCTCCCGGGCCGCGAGCGCGGTGGAGATGCGCCGGTCGAGATCCTCGTCGGTGCGGTCGCCGCCCGCATGGACCAGGATGGAGGACGCCTGGGTGGCGAACAGGGCGGCGAGCTCCTGCTGTCGGGGCCCGAACGCCCGCGCCGTGCTGGAGTAGATGTTCAACGCTCCGCGCGGTCGACCGGCGCTCATGAGTGGCGTCGAGAGCACGCTGGAGATGCCCTCCTCGATGGCGCGAGGGATGAACGCCGGCCACCGGTTCTCCTCGGTCAGCGATTCGATGTGGAACCAGTGACCCTGCGCCGCCGCGGCCAGGCACGGCCCCTCACCGGTGGCGTACTGGTGGTCGTCCATGCGCTGCACCGTCTCGTTGCTCGACGCCACGGTGGTGAGGCGCCCGTGGCGCCGGAGGATCACGCTGACGCCGTCGGCGCCCTCGACGGTGGCCGCGGCCAGAGACGTCACGAGGGCGAGGGCGGCGTCGATCATCTGGTCGCCCGCCGGCACCGACCCCACCCGGGCGAGGTCGCCCGTGAGGCCGCCCGCGCCACCGTCGACGGCGAGGGAGTGGTCGTGGAGGCGCTGCTCGGGTCCGAGCGGCATTGCCTGCTCCGGCCCCTCGATGCGGACCACCTGGGTCAGACCGGTGATGTCGAGGATCTCCAGCGTGATCGCCGGCGCGTCGCGGACGGTGAGCACCCCGCCCGACAGCGCCAGGCGGGCCGACGCGTCGGCTATCACGTGGAGCCCGGCGGCGTCCATGAAGGAGAGGGCGGCCATGTCCAGCACCACGTGGCGCTCACCCCGGTCGATGAGCACGTCGAGCAGATCGCCGAGGGTGGACGCGGTGAGCAGGTCGACGTCGCCCTGCACGCCGAGGACGGCCCGTTCCGCCTCGTAGGCGATCACTGCGCCGAAGTTGCCGAAGCGATGGGCCGAAAGCGGGGAATCCGGCACGAGGCCGCCTTCCAGAACCTGCACGTCGGCGAGCCGAACGCATGAGGATCCCTCGCTGTCGAAGGCAGGCCCATCGTACCAGCGCGACGGGCCTGACTCAGCTCACGCGGCCGATGGCCTCGAGGATGCCGAGGCCGGCGGCCTTCCGGGCGGGCACCACTGCGGCGAGGAGCCCGGCCAGGGTGGCCAGGACCACCAGGCCTCCGAGCTGGGCAACGGGGAAGACCAGCTGACCCACCCCCAGGTGGCGCATGGACGACACCAGTGCCCATCCGAACACCACGGCGACCACGAGGCCCATCACCGCCCCGATGCACGCGGTGATGGCCGCCTCGGTGCTGATCATGGCCCGGAGCTGACGCCGCGCCATGCCGATGGCCCGCAGCAGGCCGAGCTCCCGGGTGCGCTCGTGGATCGACAGCCCGAGGGTGTTGGCGATGCCGAGCAGGGCGATGGCGACCGACAGGCCGAGCAGGGCGGTGACGGGTACGAGGAGCCGGTTCACCTGGGCGTCCTGGGCGGCCAGGACCTGCGACCGATCCAGGACCTGGACCACCGGGAAGTCCGCCACCACCTTCCGGATCCGGGCCCGCCCGTCGGCCGGCGCCACGCCCGGCGCAAGGGCGACGTCGACCTCCACGTCCATCTGCTGGGCGAAGTTGGCCGAGTACGCGCCGAGGGAGATGACGAAGTCGGTCCTGACCGCCGGGGTGGAGAACGTCCCCCGCAGCCGCATCCTCCGGGTGCCCGTGCGGGCGAAGGTCATGCTGACGTCGTCCCCGACCCTCCAGCCGTACCGCTCCGCAGTGGTGTCCCGGACCAGGACGCCCTTGTCGTCGAGGTTGGCGACGGCGGCTGACGACCGGGCGTCGACGTCGTGCATGGCCGTCACCGTGGCCGGATCCACGGCCAGCAGCGTCTGGGGACGACCGTCGAGGCCCCACTGCCCGCCGCGCAGCTCCGACACGGTGGCGACGCCCGGCGTGGCCCGGAGGCGATCGGCGACCACGGGGGGCACGCCGCCCGACGCCCCGGGGAGCCCGATCGACGCCAGCACGAAGTCGGCCCGCAGCGTCTGGCGGACGGTGCTGGTGGCCGACGCCTTCATGGACGCAGCGGTGATGGCCACCACGCCGACGAGGCCGATCCCGATCATCAGGGCGGCGGCGGTGGAGGCGGTGCGCCGGGGGCTGCGCATGGCGTTCTCACGGCCAAGGAACGCCGGCTCGCCGAAGATGCGCACCAGCGGCGCCCCTGCGATCCGAGCGGCGCCCCGGGCCACGAGAGGCGCCAGCACGGCCAGTCCGACGAGCATTCCGGCGACCCCGGCGGCGACGGCCGGCACCGGCGGGACGGGGCCACCGAGCAGCCCGACGG
>JALYYN010000014.1 GCA_030946525.1 Actinomycetota bacterium
CATCGGCGGGACGGTCGGGATGTCGGGGTACCTCTGGGCCACGAACTGCCTGGGCTTCCACGGCAACGAGGGCTACGCGCCCCTGCACCACCAGGACCTCAAGCACTTCCTGCGCCTCCACATCGACACCGCCGGCGCCCTGACCGTCTACCCGATCGCGGTGGACCGGGTGGGCCGCAAGTGGGAGCTGCGCCCCGACGACCCGCCGGACGCCCCGTGGTTCGCGCCCATCGGGCCCGCGCCGGAGCCACACCTGATCGAGGCGCCGGTGCGGATCGACCGGTGACAGGCGGTTCGGGCCGCGGGTTCAGGCCCGGCTGTGGGCCCGGGCGATGACCACGTCGCCTACCGCGGTCGGGCCCAGCATGTAGATGTGCACGGCAACGACGGTGATGGTTCCGTCCGACGCGACGGACTGCTCGTTGAACACCGCCTTGAAGTTGTCCCCGGTGTCGGTCGTGCCGGTGAAGGTGAGATCGACCGGCGGGTGGGCGGGGATCACCTCGCGGGCGATGGTGTTCCCGTCGGCGTCGGTGGCAGTGACGAGCACGCCTCTGGTGATCGTCGTAGTCGCCTTGGTGCCGGCCTTCCTCGCGTTGCACGTACAGCTGACCGAACCGGCCGAGAAGGGGCCGGCGCCGACGTTCTTCACCGAGGCGGCGCTGGTCACCGACAGCTTGCCCTTCGTGCTGGCCTTCTGGGCGCCCGACGGCGGGATCGGAGCGTCCGGGTCGGCCGGCGGCCGGCCCCCGAAGACGACCGCGGGCCCGTAGCGGGCCAGGGCGCCATCGGCGTCGGTCGCGGTGACGGCCGACACCGAGCCGCCGGCCGGCAGTGTCACCGCAGGACTGGCGCTCTGGGCGTCGCCGGGCGGAACCGTCTGGCCGAACCCCCGAACGGTCGGCGGCCCGCCGAACAGGCTCACGTCGGCCAAGTAGCCGCACGCCCGCCGGCGACGCTCATCGCCCGGCCCTCCCGCTCGATCCGCCCCTTCGCCCAGGCATGCGCCGCTCCTCCGTAGAAACGAGCCGGCAGGCCGTCCAACGAGCCGCCGGCGCCCGCCTGCGTGACAGGCCGCCCGATGGTCGCACATCGACCGCTCGGGAACAACAGCGGCGGACGCGCCCGCCGAGGGCGCGGCCGACGTCTCCCGGACGGCTTCGAGACGACATTTCTGGTGCCAAAAGAGCGCCGGGCCACGCCTTTGCTATGCCGGGGCTTCCTGGGTGGCGTCGAGCACGGCCGCATACGACCCGACGGCGAGGAGGGCGGCGGCGGGGACATCCCGCTCCCCCACCCGCAGCGATTCGAGGGCGCCGCTCTGGGGGTCGAAGGTGACGTCGTCGACGGTGCCGAGCGCGTTCCCGTGCTCGGTGAGCGTCCGCATGCCGACGATCTCCAGCTTGCCGTCGGCGGCGGCGCGCTCGCAGTCGTCGGCGGGCGCCCGGAGTGCGCCCTCGTCAGCCACCATCACCGCGTCCGGCCCGAAGCCGGTCAGGGTCGACCAGTCCACGAGCTGGGCCTTCCTGCCTGCCCGACGACAACGGCGGCTACGTGGCGTCGCGCGGCGTCGATGAGGAGGTGCCCGACCGTACCGAGGGTGTGGGCGCTGGCCCGGCTGACGACCTTGCGGCCACGGGCCTGGCGGAAGGAGTCGCTCATGTCAGCCCCAGCCGGGCCCGGAAGTCGTCGACGCGGCGCCGAGGCCCACCAGATCGTCGCGCACGAATTCCTGGGTGATGTCGGGCACGACCACGGCCGAGCCGGAGACGGCCAGTTGCGCGGGCAGCGGGATGTAGCCCTTGCCGCCGCCCGCATTCTCGATCTCATAGCCGACCACCTCACCGGTGCTGCCGACCAGTAGCGCCAGGTCGCGGACGGTGCCGAGGCTCACACCGCCTTCCGTTAGGACATCGTCACCCGGCACGTTGCGGTCGGGCCCGGCCCGGACGACCTCGTCGGGCGCGTCCTGCGGGAGCACCAGACAGGTCTCGTCCTCCACCATCACCGCGTCTGCGCCGATGGCGTGGATCGACTCGGCCGGGAGCACCTCGCTCCGTCGTCCGGCCAGGAACCCCCGCTTGTTCAGGCTCAGGCCGACGAGGCGCCCCGCCTCGGAGCGGTAGATCACGTCCCGCACCTCGGAGACGTCGTCCGCCCTCCCCGGACGGTGACCACGGGCAGGCCGGTGATCTACGAGGCGTTCATCAGCAGC
>JALYYN010000015.1 GCA_030946525.1 Actinomycetota bacterium
CCACATCCAGGCCGTTCCCGCGGTGCGGGCGGCCGGCCACCGGGTGGGCGTGGCCGAGGGCGACGCCGGGATGCTCCCGGCCTACGACTTCCTGATCGACGACGGCGCCGTCATCGAGGTGGGCCGGTTGCGGCTGCGGGCCATCCACACGCCCGGCCACACACCGGGGTCGACCTGCCTGCACGTCGAGGGCTCACCGGTGCTCCTTTCGGGCGACACCCTGTTCCCGGGCGGCCCCGGCAACACCCACCGCAACCCGGTCCACTTCGCCACCATCATCCGCTCCATCCAGCAGCGCCTGTTCACCCTGCCCGACGAGACGGTCGTCCTGCCCGGCCACGGTGACGACACCACCATCGGCACCGAACGCCCCCACCTCCAGGAGTGGATCGACCGGGGCTGGTAGGCCCGGGCCGGCCGGGCCTACCGCTTCCTGGCGCTCAGGGCCCCAGAGGCTCCACCAGCGCGACAAGAAGGCGACGGAGGCGCTACGCGGTGAGCGGATCCCTCGGGTTGAGGACGAGTTCGATCCCGTCGTCGAGGCCTTCGACCGACACGGAGTCACCGTCCACGTCGACGGTGACCCGGCGGCCGGCGAGCGGGATGCGGTCGACCCGGAGGCGGCCGATGCTCTTCGGGAGCAGGGGGTCGATCCAGACCTTGCCGTGCGGCACCCAGGGGTCGAGGCGCAGGATGCTGCGGAGGAAGAGGAGCGGCGACGCTGCCGCCCACGCCTGGGGGGAGCACGACGAGGGGTAGCTGACCGGGAAGGGCACGTCGTCCCGGCTCAGCCCGCCGAACAGCTCGGGGAGGCGCCCGCCGAAGAAGCCGGCGGTGTCGAGCATGGCCACGATGACCCGGTGGGCCTCGTCGGTGAAGCCGTACCGGGTGAGGCCGGCGGCGATGATGGCGTTGTCGTGGGGCCAGACCGACCCGACGTGGTACCCGAGCGGGTTGTAGCCGACCATGTTCGAGGCCAGCGTGCGGATGCCCCAGCCGCTGAACATCTCCGGGGACAGGAGCCGGTCGGCCACCGCCCGGGCCTTGTCCTCGTCGACGATCCCGGTCCACAGGCAGTGGCCGATGTTCGACGCCAGCGCGTCGATCGGCTGTTTCCCGCCGTCGAGCCCCATGGCGAACCAGCCCCGGTCCTCCAGCCAGAAGTCCCGGTTGAACGCGGTCTTGAGGGCGGCGGCCTTGGATCGGAAGCGGGTGGCGGTGGGGGCGTCGCCCAGCTCGTCGGCGAAGTGGGCCCGGGCCAGGTAGGCGGCGTAGACGTAGCCCTGCACCTCGCAAAGGGCGACGGAGCCCCGGGCCAGGCGGCCGTCGGCGAAGCGGATGGCGTCCCAGGAGTCCTTCCATCCCTGGTTGGCCAGGCCGCGGTCGGTGGCCCGCTGGTACTCGACGTAGCCGTCGCCGTCGCGGTCGCCGAAGTCCTCGATCCACTTCATGGCCTCGTCGGCGGCGGGAAGCAGGCTGTCGACCACGTCGGGCGCCAGGCCCCAGCGGCGCAGCTCGCCGAGGAGCATGACGAAGAGGGGCGTGGCGTCGGCGGTGCCGTAGTAGACCGTCCCCCCGCCGAGGGACAGCGACCGGGCGCTGCCGAAGCGCATCTCGTGCAGGATCCGCCCTGGCTCCTCCTCGGTGCGGGGGTCGACGACCTTGCCTTGGAACCGGGCCAGGGTCTGGAGCGTGTCCTGGGCCAGGCGGGGGTCGACGATCAACGCCATCCACGAGGTGAGCAGCGAGTCCCGGCCGAACAGGGTCATGAACCACGGCGCGCCGGCGGCGATCACGGCCCGCTCGGGGTAGTCGGGGTCGAAGATGCGCAAGGCGCCGAGGTCCTCGGCGCCTTGGGCCACTGCGGCCTGGAAGGCGTCGAAGTCCGTGTCGACGGCGGGGACCTCCCGGCGCCACTGGTCGAGCCGCTGGTGGGGGGTGGCGGCCTCGATGGGCTGGCCGCACAGGTACCGGGGCTCGACCTCCTCGCCCTCGATCATGGTCGTGAACTGGAGGCAGGTCGACCAGTTGCCCTGGGCCGGAACCAGCACCTCCCACGTGATGACGTCGGACGCCGTCCCGGCTGGCTCGCTCGAGGCGATCCGGAGGCCGCGCTCGGTCGCTCCTGTCTGGAGGCGGAACAGCAGACCTCCACCCGAGGTGTCCAGCTCGACGGCCCCCTCGGTGCGGGCCCGGCCCTCCTTGACTGCGAAGAGGTTGGCGAAGTCGGCTGTGCAGCGGAGCTGGATCGTGCAGAGCGCGGGCTCCTCGCCGTAGTTCCGGACCAGCAGATCCTCCCGCATCCCCCGGCCGACGTAGCGGTGGCGCACCACCATCAGGCTGCTGTCGGCCCGGCCGCCGGGCGGCCGGCTGCGCAGCACGAACGTCGCCGAGAACGGGCCGGTCCGCTCGGCGGCCAGTGGCTCGGGGCGCTGGTCGTTGATGTGCAGCTCCAGGCCGGAGAGGAAACGGGTGTCGCGAAAGAACAGGCCCTGGGCGCTGCCGGGACGGATGTCGCCAGACTGCCCGGAGATGCAGAAGGCCGAACCCTCGACCAGCGTGACCGTCCCGGCGTGGACGCTGTGCGGTTCGTCGCCGCTGAAGGTCCACGGGTCGCTCATGTGAGCGGGGAGCCTATGCAGCCCGGGGCGGTAGGTTCGGCGGGTGCCCCGCCGGTGGAGCTCCCTGGCCGTCGTGGCGGTGCTGGCGGTCGGGTGCACGTCGGCGAAGGCGCCGGTGGGGGACCCCCCCGCCGCCCCACCAGGGGCCTCTACGACCGCGACGACGGTGGCCACGACGACCACCACGACGACCGTCCCCGTCGCCGCCGACGTCGCCGACCTGATGTCGGCCACGACCATGACCGACCGGGCCCGCCGGATCTTCCTGGCCGCCGACCCCCATATAGAGGATGCCGCGACCTTCGCCACCAACTGCGGTCCGGACGCCACGGCCACGCCCGGCGCGGCCCCGGTCCACACCCAGGGCTGCTACGAGCGGGGTCACATCCACCTGCTGGCCGCCGATCGGGCCGACGCCCGGGAGGTGCTCTACGTGGTCGCCGCCCACGAGCTGCTCCACGCCGTCTACGCCTCGCTGGCCCCGGCCGACCGCGCCCGCATCGACGCCGAGCTGGAGGCGGCGAGGGTGGGCAACGACCGCCTCACCGAGCGCCTCAAGGCCTACGGCGACGGGCCGACGCTGACCAACGAGGTCCACTCCATCCTGGGCTCGGAGTTCGACGGGCTCCCGCCCGCCCTCGAGGCCCACTACGCCCAGTTCTTCGTCGACCGGGCCAAGGTGGTGGCCGCCCGCCGGGACACCCTGGGCCGGCGCGAGGATGAGATCGCCAGGCTCAAGGCCGAGGTCGGGGCGCTCGACGCCCGCATCACCGCCCTGAAGGACGGCCAGGCCGCCCTGCGGGCGTCCGGCGACATCCGGACCTACAACGCCAACGTGGCGCTGATCAACGGGCTGATCACCCAGTACGACTCGAAGATCGACGATCTGAACGCCCGCATCGACGACTACAAC
>JALYYN010000030.1 GCA_030946525.1 Actinomycetota bacterium
TCGAGCATGGGGTGGTCGGAGTGCATCTCCCAGGCCACGAAGGATCCGAGGAGCACGGCGGCGAGGAGGAACGAACCGAGGGTCGTGGTCTCGGTCCAGCCCCGCCCGGGCGCCTCGATGATCCCCCATACCAGCACGACCAGGCCGACGATCGACAGCAGGGCGCCGACCAGGTCGAGGCCACGCGGCGACGGGTCCTTGGACTCCGGCACGAACAGCCGGCCGCCGATGAGAGCCAGGGTGACGATCGGGATGTTCACCATGAACACCGAGCCCCACCAGAAATGCTGAAGCAGCCAGCCGCCGCTCAGGGGGCCGAGGGCGATGCCCATGGCCGAGAAACCGGCCCACACCGCGATGGCCCGGGCCCGCTCGGCCGGGACGGTGAAGACGTTGCTGATGATCGACAGGGTGGCGGGCATGATGAGCGCCCCGCCGATGCCCATGAGGGCCCGGGTGGCGATCAGGTGGTTGGGTGAACCCACCAGGGCGGAGGCCACCGAGCCGAAGCCGAAGATCACCAGTCCGGCGGTCAGCCCCCGGCGGCGCCCGAACCGGTCACCCAGGCTGCCGGCGCTGAGCAGGAGGCCGGCGAACACGAGCGTGTAGGCGTCGACGATCCATTGCAACTGGGACGTGGTGGCGTGGAGGTCGCGCACCAGGGTGGGCAGGGCCACGTTGAGGATGGTGTTGTCCACGCCGATGACCATGAGGCTGAGGCACATGACCCCGAGGGTCCACCACCGCCGGGCGTGAATCGCTGCTGCGTCCATGAGAGGGTCCTTTCAGAAACGAGCCCGTCTCGTCTCGTTTCTCCTGGAATGGTACGGCAACCCAGAACGAAACGCAACCGTTCCGTATTGAATGTTCGGGACCATTCCTTGTCGCTCACCCGACCCGACGCACGGTCAGCGGCCGTACCTCGGCGATGCGGTCGAAGTCGGAGTTCACATGGGCGACACCCAGGTCGTGATGCAACGCGGTCTCGGCGATTCAGGAGGTCCGGGATCGGTATCCGGTGCCACATCCCGTGATGATGAGCCAGATCCCGCTGCAGGCGCAGCGCCCGTTCGAGGACGTCGGTCGGCGCTGGCACCATGGCAAAACTGGCGTGGAGATCCGTTTTGAGCCCGTCGTAGTCGGGTGCCGACCGGGCCGAGGAGAGCCGCTCGAGTTCGCCCACCGGGCAGACGAACAACGATCCGGCAAGCTCAGCCAGTCCTCCAGCAACGCGAGGATCGCTGGCACGGGCCGCGGCGCTCTTGTCGAGCACCCACCCCTTCACCGCCACATCTCGCCGCTTGCAAGGACTTCCAGATCGACGTAGTCACCCAGGCGCGCCAGCGACTCCAACTGCATCCGAGCCCTGTCGTCAGCAGCGTGTTCCCCGGCGTCGGCGACCCGTCGCAACGCTTCGTCGACCGTGGCCCTGGTGGTGGTCGCCTTCAACGCCCGCTTCGCCCGTGCCCGTCGCACCATGCAGAGAGGCGCCCTACAGCTTGGTGAGCGCCCGTCGCATGTTGCGGACTGCCTGGCCGATGCGCTGCTCGTTCTCGATCAGGGCGAAGCGGGCGAACCCGTCGCCCGTGGGCCCGAAGCCCACGCCGGGCGAGGTGGCCACCTTGGCCTCTTGGACCAGGAACGACGAGAAGGCCAGCGAGCCCATCTCCCGGTATGGCTCGGGGATCGGTGCCCACACGAACATGGTGGCCTTGGGCCGCTCGACGGCCCAGCCGATGCGGTTCAGGCCGTCGCACAGCGCGTCGCGGCGGCCCCAGTAGATCTCGTTGACCTCTTTGGGGTAGTCCGACGCCTCGTTCATGGCCACGATCGCCGCGATCTGGACGGGCTGGAACGTGCCGTAGTCCAGGTAGGACTTCAGCTTGCCCAGGGCGGCGACGATCTCGGGGTTGCCGACCATGAACGCCACCCGCCAGCCGGCCATGGAGAACGACTTGGTCAGCGTGTAGAACTCGACGGCGACGTCCTTGGCCCCCGGCACCTGCATGATCGACGGCGGCTGGTAGCCGTCGAAGGCGGTGTCGGAGTAGGCGAAGTCGTGAACGAGGATGACGTCGTGCTCCTTGGCGAAGGCCACCAGGCGGGTGAGCCACTCCAGGTCGACACAGGTCGTGGTCGGGTTGTGCGGGAAGGACAGCACGATCACCCGCGGGCGGGGCCAGGCGTTCTCCCAGTCGTGCATGAGGTTGGCGAAGAAATCCTCGTCGGGCCCGAGGGGCACCCGGCGGACGTCGGCCCCGGCGAACAGCGGGGCGTAGATGTGGATCGGGTACGACGGCGTCGGCACCAGGGCGGTGTCGCCGGGGCCCAGCAGGACCCACATGAGATGGGTCAGGCCCTCCTTGGCGCCGATCACGTTGATGACCTCGGTGTCGGGATCCAGCTCGACGCCGAACTTGCGCGCGTAGAGGGCGGAGGCCGCGGCTCGCAGCTTGGGGATGCCCCGGCTGGCGGAGTACCGGTGGTTCCGTGAGTTCCGCGCCGCCTCGGCCAGCTTCTCGACCGCGATGTCGGGCGACGGGATGTCGGGGTTGCCGAAGCCGAGGTCGATCACGTCGTCACCTGCCCGCCGTGCGCCCATCTTCAGTCCGTCGATGATGGTGAACACGTAGGGCGGCAGGGCGTTGATCCGGCGGAACTCCATGGGCGTGGAGGCTACCGGGAGCCGGCCACCGCCTCGGCCAGGATTTCCACCGCCTGCGGGTCGGTGCCGATGTCGAGGGGGGCGCAGACCGCCCACGACGCCCCCGCCGCCGCCAAGGACCGCAGGTGGTCGCCGACGCCGGCGACCGTCCCGGCGAC
This sequence comes from Actinomycetota bacterium, assembly GCA_030946525.1. Lineage (GTDB taxonomy): Bacteria > Actinomycetota > Acidimicrobiia > Acidimicrobiales > AC-14 > CADCTB01. The sequence goes on from JALYYN010000030.1 coordinate 2,824, forward strand.
CAGGCCCGGCCGGGCCCCATGGGCCCGCAGCTTGGCGTCGGCCTCGGCACGGGTCCGCCCGATCAGGACCTGCCCGGCCCAGGTGCGCTCGGCCCCGGGGGCGACCGTGGCCGCCTCGGACGCGAAGGTGGCGGGGTCGCTCCCCCACCCGTT
>JALYYN010000041.1 GCA_030946525.1 Actinomycetota bacterium
GATCGGGGCCTCGGGCGGGTCGAGCCCGTCGAGGAGGTTCTTGAATATGGTCGCCCGGCCGGTCTGGGCCTTTCGCTCGGCGTCTTTGTGCTGTCGACGCAGCGTCGGGCGGAACTCGATGGTGGTGGCGAAGAAGGTGCAGCCCTCGCAGATCGTCTCGAAGGCGCAGTCGAGCTCGACGGGCCTCGTGCAGTAGCCGTTTCCCAGCATGCGGTGGTGCTCCTTGCGCAGGCGGGCCATGGCCGGGCCCTCGGCGCTGGCCGGCAGCGTTGGTGTCGAGCCGTAGAGGGCCTCGACCTTCTCGCTGACGGCGAAGTACTCATCGGCGACCGTGCGGTCGGCGATGCGGGCGTACACCATCGTCATCTCCAGGGAGCGATGCCCCAGCAGGGAGGCTATGGCCTCCAGGCTCATGCCCCGGTTGATGGCCTGGGTGGCCACGGTGTGCCTCAGCTGATGAGGATGCACGTGGGCGATGCCGGCGGTCTTGGTGATGCGGTTGAGCATGCGGGTCACCACCTGGCGGTCGAGCACCCGGCCCTTGTTGGCCAGCATGCGGCCGCCGGCGTGGTTGGCGGGAGTGAGGGCCCACTCGGCCAGCATGTCGACGAGCTGGGGGTGGAGGGGGATGTAGCGGTCGTTGTGCAGCTTGCCCACCGGGATGCGCAGCCAGTGCGTCTCGCCGATGAGGACCACGGCGTCGGCCTCCAGGGCGCAGAGCTCGCTGACCCGCATGCCGGTGCGGGCCAACAGCTCGACGGCGAGGCGGGTCAGGGGCCGGTCTTCGGCGCGCGCCGCCCGCATGAACAGGGCGAAGGTGGGGTCGTCGAGGAACTTCGGCAGGGGCTCGTCCTTCCGCGGCAGGTCGCCGGCGAAGATCGGCACGCGGGCGGGCGCGTCGTCCCATCCCCACTCGATGATGCGCTCCAGGAACATCCGCAGCGTTCCCAGGTTGGCCCTGATGGTGTTGGGCGGCGGCCGGGCGCCCTTGCGCCCGGGGCGAGCAGCCAGCCAGGCCTTGTAGGACTCCACGTGGGGCCGGCCGATGTCGGCTGCGCCGACCACCTCGGCGTGCTCATTGGCCAGGAAGCCGTCGAAGCGGCGCAGGTGGCCCCGGGCGCTGTAGACGCTGGAAGGCCGCAACGACAACGAGATCTGGGCCAGGTAGTCGGCGATGGTCTCGGTGAGCTGGCGATCAGCGCGGGCGGCGACGACGGCCTTCACGAGCCGCTCCGAGCGGCCAGGGACTGGGCGTCGATGGCTTCGGAGGCCCGCCGGTACTCCCCGGCCAGCCAGTCATCGGCCAGGTGCAGGTAGAGACGCGTCGTCTCGATGGAGGCGTGGCCGGCCTGGGCCTGCACCGCCTCCAGGGCCATGCCCGCCTCCCGCAAGCGGGTCAGGCAGGTGTGGCGCAGCTCGTGGCAGCTGGCGTGGGACAGCCCGGCGCGCTCGCGGGCCGACTCCAGGATCTGGTCCAGCCCCGACGCGCTGAGCGGCCGGCCCCGGGTCTGGCCCTTGAGGACCAGGAAGACCCGCTCCGTGTCCACCGGCACGGGACGTTCGGCGTCGAGATAGGCGGCCACGGTGGTGAAGAAGCGTGACGACACCGGGATGATGCGCTGGTGGCCGCCCTTGCCCTCGGCGATGAGGACCCGCCGCTGACCCACCCGCAGGTCCTCGAGGCGCAGGCCGAGCACCTCGCAGCGGCGCAGGCCGCCCAGCACCATGGCTTCGACCATGGCCCGGTCCCGGGCGGTGCGCAGGGCGGCGATCAGCTGGTTCACCGCCGCCGGCTCGAGGATGCGGGGCAGCAGCTTCGGCGTGCGCACCAGCGGTGCCGCCCGGCCATTGTTGCGCCGGCCCCGCCGCGTCTCCAGGCCCCGAGGCACGGGACTGGTGGTGACGCCGACGTCGCCCCGGGCCAGCAGATAGGCGTAGAACCCCGACAGGCTGGACAGCCTTCGGGCCACCGTCCGGGACGACAGACCGGCGCCACCGTCGACCAGGCGCACGACCTTGCCGCTGGTCCGGGGCGATCGCTGGGCGGCCACGAAGTTGACGACGTCTCTCGATCGGACCTCCGCCGGCTCCTTGGCCGACCAGGCGAAGAAGACCTTCAGGTCATAACCGGCGGCCAGCACGGAGTTGGGACGGCTGCGGCCGGCGAGGAAGTGGAGGTAGTCGTCGACCAGCTCATGGCCGACGCGAACCGTCACCTCCCCGGACGCGGTTGTAGACGACACCAAGCAGGGAATCCACATCGACGGGGCTCCTTCCCGTGGGCGAGCACCGTCGTGTCGACGGCCCCCAACCCTGGTCACGGATTACCCACATATCAAGCAGTTACGCGTGGGTATCTATCGGCAGCGCCGGCGACGCTATGGGCGCCTTTCTGGCGGCGGTTATGGGTGACCTCCGGGCTGAACACCATTCGGAGACCCCAGCGCAAGGCGCATCTCGCCCGACGCCCGGTATATTCGGGCACCGCCCAGGAGCGTTATCGGCGTGCGATAGGGCCCGCCGGAGCCCATCTCCCGTTGATCGGACGCCGACGAATCGGTTCCTCACGTTTCCGGCCGGGTAGTCGACTCGTCGAGCCACTCGTCTTGGACGAAGAAGTCCAGTCGAGACCGAGTACCTCTTCGCATGCCAAGGCCCAAAGGCAATAGGACCTACGAGCCTGTCGCCTTCGCTCGCTTCGTGCGAAGGTCCTTGAGCTCCTCGGCCATCTCCGATCGGCTGCCGCGGTTGCACGAACCGCAGTCCCGCTCGTCCATCGGTTGCGGCTTGCCGCAGTCGGTGCAGGTCCAGAACGTAGGTGCTGACGCCATTGCGGTCGCGGCGGCGCGTTCGAAGGCGCCGCCGTCCAGCTCCGAAAGGCTGCGCAGCACGGCGAACCGGATGGTCAGGTCGGCATCGCTCACGAGCGCATCGATCTTCGACGGCTCTAACGGGCGTCCGCCCACTACTCGGGCAGCTGCTGCCTTCACGAGCTGTTCCGGGTGCGCGAGCCACTTCGTCTGCAACTCGTCGGTGCCCGTTTCCGAAAGGAGGGCGGTCGCGACTCTCGTGCGTAGGTTCGCGTTGATCCCGCTGATGTCGTCCAGCAAGACCTTGTCGCCGTCGACGCCGGCGATGTTCGAGATGAGGATGACCCCGCACTGAGCGAGCCAGTTGCTCGGCGACCGGGCGCACTCCCGAAGCCAAGGGAGCTCTGCTTCCGAGGGAATCGGCCACCTCGGCTCGGCAGTGCGCCGCGGATCGGCGGGCCGGAGGAGGAACCCCAAGCCCCTCAGCGGGGCCCCCCGTACGAGGTCCGCGGCAGGCACCGCGTCCGCTGCGACCTGCGGGGCATCGAGCTGCGCTGATCGCATCGCGAGATGGACGAGGTTCGTGACGAGCTGTGGCTGCTCGGTGACGGCCCAGTCGACGTGGCCGATTGGCTGGTCTCCGACGTCCAGCAGCTCGAGCAGGGCCGCTGCGCCTTCGAGTCGCCACGACGGTTCGGGGGCCCGATGAGGTACCGCTGCGACGGCCTGATCGAGGATAAAGATCGTCTGCCGGTTGTCCTCGTACATGGACGCGAAGGAGTTCATCACGGCGGCCATGCCCGCCATCGGGCCCTTCTCGGCCAGCAGCTCGGCGTGGGTGCGGCTCTGTAGGAGTGACGTTCCCGGCACCTGGTGCCGACCATGGTGGGCCAGCCCCGGTCGTAGTCCGCATCGTCTGAAGCCAAGCTCAGGGATCCATCGGTCAGGACTGCTCGCGTGGGAGAATCTGCTAGCGAGCAACTAGCATGTTGGAGGACTACAGTGACGAGAATGGGCCACAAGGGGGCACCGGTGGTGCGGGGGTCGGTGGTGGTCCACCGCCGGCGGTGCGGCAAGGCGAACTGCCGCTGCGCCGAGGGCGTGGAACTGCACGAGTCCACGGTGCTGAGCTACTCCGAGGCCGGGCGCACGAAGTTCCTGATGCTGCCGCCCGGGGAGGTCCCCGCAGTGCGTGCCGCGGCGGACCGCTACCGAGCGGCCAAGTCGGCGGTGGAGGAACAGGGCAACACCGGTCTGGCCGAGCTGATCGGTCGGCTCGCCTCGGCGAAGGCGCAACGGCGGTGAAGGCGACGGAGCCGAGCGCAACAGCGGCGAGCGGCTCGCAAGCGACTTCCCCGCTCGATCCCTTCGCCTCCTGCCGGGAGCGGTTGGAGTTGTTGGTGAGCTTCCTGGAAGGCGCGGAAGCTGCGTCCGCGTCCCACGCCGAGCTGGAGCAGCGGGTGTCTCTCGACGGCCGTGAGGTGCTGCGCCTGGCTCTGCAGGGACATCTCGATCTCCGTGCCTCCTCCGAACAGCGCGTCGAGGAGGTCACAGACGCAACCGGGTTGCCTCGGGGTTCGGTGGAAGCTGGACATGAGCGGGGGCTGGCCACCGTCCTCGGCGAGGTGACGCTGTCCCGTCTCGCCTATCGCCGGCGCAGCTGCCCCAACCTGCACCCCGCAGACGGGGCGTTGAACCTGCCGACCGAGCGCTACTCCCACGGAATTCGGGAGCTGGCGGCCGTGGAGGCGGCGCGGGGCTCCTTCGACGGCGTGGTCGAGGCCATCGAGCGGGCCACCGGCCAACACCTCGGCAAACGCCAGGTGGAGGAGTTGGCGGCCCGGACCGCAGTCGACTTCGAAGCGTTCTACACCCAGGCGCCGCGTCCCCAGGCCAAGCCGACCGACGTGGTCGTGCTTTCCGCCGACGGCAAGGGCATCGTCATGCGCCCCGGTGCGCTGCGCCCCGCCACCGCCAAGGCTGCGGCTGCGGCGGTGCCCAAGCTCGCCACCCGCCTGTCAAAGGGCGAGAAGGCCAATCGAAAGCGAATGGCCACCGTCGGCGCGGTCTATGACCTCACTCCCGTCCCCCGAAGCCCGGAGGACATCCTCGCCAGTGGCGCCGCCGCCGCCGCCAGTCCAACACCGGCGCCCGTGGCCAAGGACAAGTGGCTCATGGCCAGCGTGGAGACCAACGCCGCAGCCGTCGTCGCCCGGGTCTTCGACGAGGGACAACGGCGAGACCCCGGCCATCAGCGGCCCTGGGTGGCCCTCGTCGACGGCAACAACCACCAGAGTGCGACACGAGGTCGCACGTTTTGAGCGGCTACGTAGATTGGAGGGCCAGTTGATGGTGACGTAGCCCAGGCAAGTGCCCAACATGCCTGTCCCCACCTCGACGTGCGTCGCCGGTAACGGCGGGGTGCGAAGCTCGGGGCGACAAGCCCAAGAACTCCCGTTTCATCCGGGGGCCACAGGCCAGGGGAAGGCCGGACGGGTGAATGACCGTGAACCCTTGATGATGCCTCGTGATTGTTCGCCCTGGGAGATGGAAGCAGCACCCGGGGTCCAGGGACTTTGCCGTTGCGAAGCGGCGTGCGGCGGCTGGAGATCTGGTGCCAGCCGTGAGGGCACCGCGGTCCCCGGGGTAAAGAGGGCACCCATCCCGGCCACATCTCATGCGTGCGAAACGTGACAACCCCGTTGGGGTCCGGCCCGTGGAGACTCGGGCCGGTAAGCCGACCGCAAGGAAGGCCCAGCTCCCCAGCGGGCAAAGGATGACCAAGAAGCCAAGGCCGGCGGCCGAAAGGCAACAGGAAATCGGGACACGATGGCTGGCCCCTCCGCCGGTCGTCCCGTATAACTGGCCGGATACGGGCTAGTGCCCGACCCGAAAGGGTGCTGACGTGGTCAGGTGAACCCCCTGGATGAGATCGACGAGGCGCCAGAACCCGAGGACAAGTTGGACACCACTTCGGTGGTGAACGGACCGAGGGCCGCCCTGTGATTGGACGGATGACGCCAACCGAGCGACTACGGAGGGCTTGCTTGAGCCCGGTGCGGTGAAAGTCGCACGCCGGGTTCTGAGGGGGCCCCGGCCCAGCAATGGGCCGGGGCTACCCGACTCGCCCGGATCAAGGCCGAGGCCGA
>JALYYN010000077.1 GCA_030946525.1 Actinomycetota bacterium
TGAGGTTGATGTTGCGGGCGGTGAACTGGCCGAGGATGCCGTGGAGGCTCCCGGCGTGGTCCTCGCGCTGGAAGCAGACGATGCTCGTCTTGTCGTGCCCGCTGGGCGCCGGGATCCCGGAGCGGCCAACAACCACGAAGCGGGTCTGGTTGGCGCCGGGCGTGTCCTCGATGTCGGCGGCGAGCACGTCGAGCCCGTAGAGCTTGGCGGCCAGCGACGCGCCCACCGCTGCGGTGCCCGGGGGCCGGTTGTCGGCCACGTCGCGTACGGCCTCGGCGGTCGAGTTGGCAGCGACGATCTCGGCCTCCGGCAACGACTCGGCGAGGAACCGCCGGCACTGGGCCACCGCCTCGGGGATGGAAACGACGCGGCGGACGTCGGCCAGGGCCATCCCAGGAGGCCCGACCAGGTTCTGGTGGACGGTCAGCACCGCCTCGCGCTGAATGAGCAGGCTCTCCTCGAACACCAGGCGGTCGAGCACCATCAGCACGCTGCCCTCGATCGAGTTCTCCAGGGCGACGAAACCCAGATCCACGTCGCCGGCAGCCGTGGCGGCCAGCACCTCGGGCATGGACTTCATGGGCACCAGGTCAGCCTCGGCGAGGTCGGGCTGGCCCAGCAGCGCCTCCTCGGTGAAGGTGCCGGGAGGGCCGAGGAACGCGACTCGGAACGGGGAGGCCATGGTCGGAGGATAATTGCCCCCATGGACGAGCCCGCGGTCCGCCGACTGCTCGACGACGTGCGCTCCGGCGCCCTGTCGGCCGACGATGCCGTTGCCCGCCTCCGGCGCCTTCCGTTCGCCGATCTGGGCTTCGCCAAGGTCGACCACCACCGGGCGCTCCGCCAGGGCCTTCCCGAGGCGGTCTACGGCCCGGGCAAGACGCCCGCGCAGTGCGCGGCGATCGTGGCCGAGCTCCTCTCCGAGGAGGGCGACGGCCCCGTCCTGCTCACTCGCGCCGACGAGGCCCAGGCCGGGGCTGCGTGCGAGCGGAACCCGGGGGCGGTGCGGACCGGGACCATCCTGGCGTGGCGGAGCCGCCCGGCCCGGCCGGGACGGGTACTCGTCCTCACCGCCGGCAGCTCGGACCTGCCCGTCGCCGGCGAGTGCGTCGCCACCCTCAGCGCCCACGGGCTGCGGCCCGTGCTGCACGCCGACGTCGGGGTCGCCGGCGTGCACCGCCTCCTGGCCACCGCCGACGAGCTGGCGGGCGCCGACGCAGTGGTGGTCGTGGCCGGCATGGAGGGCGCCCTGGCCAGCCTGGTGGGCGGGATCACGCCCGCGCCGGTCGTGGCCGTGCCGACGAGCACCGGCTACGGCGCCGCCTTCGAGGGGGTCACCGCCCTCCTCGCCATGCTCTCCTCGTGCGCGGCGGGGCTGACCGTCGTCGGGATCGACAACGGCTTCGGCGCCGCGTGCGCCGTCCTCCGCCTCCTCCCGGCATGACCGCCTCATGACAACCGCAGCGTGGTTCCACTGCTTCGCCGGGATCGCCGGCGACATGGCATTGGGCAGCCTCATCGACGCCGGCGCCGACGTGGCCGAGGTCCGCGCCCTCCTCGACCGCCTCCCGATGCGGGGGTGGTCGATGGAGGTGGGACCGGTGATGCGGGGAGGGATCGCCGCCACCAAGGTCGACGTGACCGCCGCCGACACCGCGGTGGTGCGCACCTACGCCCACATCACGGGCCTGGTCGACGAGGCCCGCCTGCCCGAGCGGGTCCGAGACAGGGCGCACGCCACCTTCGCGGCGTTGGCCGAGGTCGAGGGCCGCCTGCACCGCCGGCCCGCGGCCCAGGTCCACTTCCACGAGGTGGGCGGGATCGACGCCATCATCGACGTGGTCGGCACCTGCGCCGCCCTCGAGGTCCTCGGCGTCGACCAGGTGTGGTCGAGCCCGGTGGCCAACGGCACGGGCATGGTCCGATCCGCCCATGGCATGCTGCCCATACCGGCCCCGGCGGTCATCGAGCTGCTGCAGGGCGCCCCGACGTACGGCACCGAGGTCCCCTACGAGCTGACCACGCCCACCGGCGCCGCCCTGCTGGCCGCCACCGTGACGGGCTGGGGGCCCATGCCCCGCATGCGGGTCGTCGCCGCCGGCTTCGGCGCCGGCACCCGGGACCTCGATGGCCTCCCCAACCTCGTCCAGGTCGTCCTCGGCCAGATGCAGGCGGCCCTCGCCGACCGGCCCGAGCCGGGCCAGCCGGTCATCCTCCTCGAGGTCAACGTCGACGACGTCACCGGCGAGACGCTCGCCCACGCCATCACCGCCCTGCTCGCCGCCGGCGCCCACGACGCCTGGGTCACCCCCATCGTCATGAAAAAGGGACGCCCGGCCCACACCGTCAGCGCCCTGGCCGACACCGCCCTGGCCGACCAGGTCGCCGGCGTGCTGGTGGCCGAGACCGGCTCGCTGGGCGTCCGGGGCGAGACCCTTCAGCGCTGGCCGTCGGCGCGGGTCGACGGCCAGGTCGAGGTCGACGGCGTGCCGGTGCGGGTCAAGGTCGGGGCCGGACGGGTCAAGGTGGAGCACGACGACGCCGCCCGGGCCGCCCGCCGCACCGGCCTGCCGCTGCGCGAGGTCGTGTCACGGGCGGAGGAGGCGTGGCGCCGGCGGGTCCTCGACCGCGACGGCCACGCCGGCTGACTCGTCCCGCACCCGACGCCCCGCCCCAACCGGGGTCACTCAGCGGCGCTGCACGCCGGTGGGCGTCACCGGTTCGGGTGGGCGTCGGTCAGGACTCCTCGAAGAGGTCGTCGCCCCGGCGCAGGCGGACCGCCGTCCGCACGACGTGGGGCAGCTCGCGGCGGGTCGGCGTGTGGGCGGCCAGGAACCGGGCCGCACCGGCCAGGATCAGCGCGCCCTCCTCCGACCCGTCGGGCCACGCCGCAGCCTGGCGGACGGCGGCCTCCACGACCTGGAACCAGTGGAAGCCGGCGTCCTCCGCCAGGAGTGCGTGACCGAGGGCAGCGACCAGCCGTGACCGGTCGCCACCGCAGGTGAGCCACCCGTAGGCGATCCCACCGGCGCGGTCGACGCCGCCCTGGGTGTCCCAGCACGCCTGGAGGTCCTCCAGGTCGGCGTCTTCGACGGCCGTGAGCCGGGCGGCGGGAACGTTCAGGAACCGGTCGAGGTAGACCCGCAGCGCCCCGTGCACCACGCCACGCACCAGGTCCGGTGACGGGTGACGGACGAGCGACTGGTGGAGCGCGTTGGCGTAGGTGAACCCGTGGTGCACCGAGTCCCAGTCGCCGAAGTCGTTCTGGACATGGAAGCGGGTGATCCGCAGGGCGGCGGCCAGGGCCAAGGCGCGGCCGAGCTGCTCGGGCGTGGCACCCGCGACGATGGCACCAC
>JALYYN010000088.1 GCA_030946525.1 Actinomycetota bacterium
CGGCCCGACGGTGTCTCCTGCAGCGTGCGCACGCCCAGGCCCGCCGGCGCGGCCAGCCCGGCGATGGCGTCGGCGCCCACGACGGCCCACCGGAAGGGCTCGCTCCGCAGCTCGTCCCTCTCGAACCAGGCGGTGAGGGGTCGCCAGCCGGTGCCCGGCGCTCCCACCTCGGCGACGACCTCGCCACATCCTCCCGTCAGCTGGCGGCAGCGGGTCAGGAGCCGGGTGGGATCGCCACCGATGCCGACGTTGCCATCGAAGAGCAGGGCGGTGGCCCATCGCCCCTCGCCGGGAAGCGAGTTGAACAGGTCGCGCTGCAGGACGGTGGCGCCCCGTGCCCGGGCCAGGGCCACCGCAGACGGGGACGAGTCGACGCCGAGGGCCGGGATCCGGCGCGACGCCAGGCTGACCACCAGGCGGCCCGGGCCACAGCCCAGGTCGATGACCGGCCCGGCGACGTCGGCGAGCACGTCCTGCTCCTCCTCGGTGGCGGGATCGTGCCAGCGGGAGAGGTCGAGGCTCAGGGCTTCGCCGGTCTCGGCCCGCAGCACCACCGACGCGGCGACGGGGCCGAGCGAGGCCGGATGGGTCGGCGTGGGGCCGGTCGTCGCATGGGTCCGCCGGTAGCTGGCGTGCAGGAGGGTCATCGGAGGTGCGCGCGAGCGGAAGCCATACCTAAGGTCCGGGCCCGCGACGCGGTCCGGATGGCCGTTCCCGAGGAAGTTACCGCCTCCAGGTCGGCGACGGTGTCCAAGTCGACCAGGGTGGGGAGCAGGGTGACGTCGAAACCGAGCGCCCGGAGCCGGGCCTCCTGGGCCCCGCCGGTGCCGCTCGTGCTCATGGGGATGCCGGCGAAGACGTCGGCCGACGGGTGGCGTAGGCCGATGGCCCACCAGCCGCCGTCCTCGGCGTGGCCCAGCGCCGCCGAGGTCCGGTCCAGGGCGGCGAGGGCGTCGTCGAGCAGGTCGGGGGTGACCTGGGGGGTGTCCATGCCGATCTGCACACCGGGCCCGCCCGCCGCGGCCCAGGCCGCGGCCAGCCGCTCGTCGAAGCCGCCGGACGACTGAGGCACGACCTCGAAGCCTTCGGGGAGCCAGTCGCCGGCGGGACCGTCGAGGGCGATGATGCGGCGGGCGGCCCCGCAGGCCAGGACGGCGTCGAGGGTGTCGGCCAATGCCGCCTCGGCGATGGCGGCGGCCTCGACCGGGGTGCACGGCGGGCACAGGCGGGTCTTCACCCGTCCCGCCACCGGCGCCTTGGCCATGACCAGCAGGTGCGGGCCGGTCATCGGGAGGCCGAGGACCCGGTGGCCGAGGAAAGCGTGGCCAGCACCCGGCTCATGTCCCGCACGGCACGCATCGTGCCAGAGACGGTGCCGGTGACCTTGGACCGGCCCGACCGGGGGGCGTAGGGCACCGCGACCTCCTCGATGCGCCAGCCGGCTCCCGCCGCTCGCAACACCATCTCGAGGGGCCAGCCGAAACGGCGGTCCTGCAGGCCCAGGGCGAGCAGGTCGTCGCGCCGGGCGGCGCGCATGGGCCCGATGTCGCGGAGGTGCCGGCCGGTGCGTCGGCCGACCTCGAAGGCGAGGAAGCGGTTGGCGGCCCGGGCGTGGGCCGGCCAGGCGCCGCGGGAGGTCGGCCGGCGGGCCCCCAGCACGAGGTCGGCCTCGCCGGCCAGGACGGGACCCGCCACCCGCACCAGATCCGCCGGGTCGAGCGAGCCGTCACCGTCCATGAAGCACACCACGCCGTCGGCGGGCGCGGCGGCGAGGAGACCGGCCCAGCACGCGGCGCCGAAGCCCCGGACGGGCTCCTTGACGACGATGGCACCGCCGGCGCGGGCCAGGTCGCCCGAACCGTCCGAGGAGCCGTTGTCGACCACGACCGCGGTGTAGCCGTCCGGCATCGCCGCCAGCAGCCCGCGAATGGCGGCGGCCTCGTCGAGGACGGGGACCACGACGTGGGGCATCCACGGTTTGTACCCCGAACATCCTTGTGGCCAGACGGAAAAGTGCTCACGATTCCGTGAACTCCTCCGTAGCCAGGGTCGCCGCGCCGGGAGGTGCGGCAGAATCGACCGCATGGCAGTGACGGCGAGCCCGCCGAGAATCCTCGTCGTCGACGACGACCTCACCGTGTCCGAGGTCGTCACCCGCTACCTGGAGCGGGAGGGCTACGTGGTGGAGGTGGCCTACGACGGCGCTGTCGCACTGGCCCAAGCGTTGGCCCATCCGCCCGAACTGGTGGTGCTGGACCTCATGATCCCGTCGCTCGACGGGTTCGAGGTGTGCCGGCGGCTGCGGGCCGCCGCCCCCGTGCCGGTCATCATGCTGACGGCGCGCGGCGAGGAGGCCGACCGCATCGTCGGCCTGGAGCTGGGCGCCGACGACTACGTGTCCAAGCCCTTCTCCCCACGGGAGCTGACGGCCCGGGTCAAGGCGGTGCTGCGCCGGGCCGGCGGCGCGGTCGCCACCGCCTCGGGGGAGCCGACCACGCTCCGTGCGGGGACGCTCGAGGTCGACACCGTGGCCCACGAGGCCCGGCGGGACGGGGAGCTCGTCGCCCTGACATCCCGGGAGTTCGACCTGCTGGTCCACCTCATGCGTCATCCCCGCCGGGCGTTCCGCCGCGAGGATCTGCTCGAGCAGGTGTGGGGCTTCGCGTACGGGGACACCTCGACCGTCACCGTCCACGTCCGCCGCCTGCGAGAGAAGATCGAAGTCGACCCGGCCGAGCCCCGGTACGTCTGCACGGTCTGGGGCGTCGGCTACCGGTTCGAGCCGTGAGCGCCCCCGCCACGGAGCGGCGCGGCCGACCGGGGCCCGGCGTGCTGATCGCCGTCACCCTCGCCGGACTGGTGGCCGCAGCCGCCATCGCCGGTTGGGCCGGCATGGGCCCGGCCGACTCCGCCGCGCTGCTGGGCTGGGCCGTCGGCGGCGCGGTGGTGGCCGGCCTGGTCGCCGCCGGGCTCCTCCACCTCCTCCGCAGCTCCCGGTTGGCGGTCCAGGCGGGGATCGCCGCCCTCGCCCCGGTGGTGGCCGTGGCCGTCGCCCTGCTGGGGGCGGCCGGCACCATGTTCATCTCCACCCACGACCTGCACGCCCTCATGGTGGTGACCGTCGCCGCGGCCACGGTCGGCCTGGTCTCCGCCCTGGTCCTGGGCGGACGGGTCGCCGCGGCCAGCGGCAGCCTGGGCGACCTGGCCCAACGGATCGGCGACGACGGCGCAGCCGGCGCCGGGGCCGTGCCGCCCCGTGGGCCGAGCGAGCTGGTCGGCCTGGGCGCCGAGCTCGAAGCCGCCCTCGACCGCCTGGCCGAGAGCCGGGAGCTGGCCGCTGCGGCCGAGGACAGCCGCCGCCAGCTGGTGGCCTGGGTGTCGCACGACCTGCGGACGCCGCTGGCCGGCATCCGGGCCATGGTCGAGGCGCTGGAGGACGGTGTGGTCGACGATCCCGCCACCGTCGCCCGCTACTACCGCACCATGGGCCGGGAGACCGACCGGCTCGCCGGCCTGGTCGACGACCTCTTCGAGCTCTCCCGCATCCAGGCCGGCGCCCTGAACCTCGACCTCGAGCAGATCGCCCTCGACGAGCTGGTCTCCGACGCCGTCGCCGGGGTCTCCATGGCCGCGGGCGCCAAGGGCGTCGAGCTCCGGGGCGACGTGGCCTCGCCCGTCCCCGTGGTGGAGCTGTCGATCCCCGAGATGGCGCGGGTGGTGCGCAACCTGCTCGACAACGCCATCCGCCACACCCCCCGGGGCGGCACGGTGTGGGTCGACGCCGCCCTCGCCGAGGACCGCTCGGCCGCCCTCGTCTCGGTGCGGGACGGCTGCGGCGGCATCCCGGCCCCCGACCTGCCCCGGGTCTTCGAGCTGGCCTACCGGGGCGACGCGGCCCGCACCCCCGGCGACGGCGGGGCCGGCCTGGGCCTGGCCGTGGCCCGGGGCCTGGTCGAGGCCCACCACGGCCAGATCAGCGTCCAGAACGAGGGCGAGGGCTGCCGGTTCACCATCCGCCTGCCCCTCGCTGCGTCGCCCGCCCGGTGAGGGTCCTGGTCACCGGTGGCGCCGGCTTCATCGGCTCCCACGTCGTCGACCAGCTCCTGGCCGGGGGGGCGACGGTCCGGGTGGTCGACAACCTGTCGGCCCACGCCGGGTTGGTCCCGGACTACCTCAGCCCGGCGGTGGAGCTGCAGACCGCCGACCTGGCCGAGCCCGGAGTGGCCGACCAGGCCACCGACGGCGTGGACGCGGTGTGCCACCAGGCGTCGAAGGTCGGCCTGGGCGTCGATTTCGGCGACGTCACCGCCTACGTGACCGACAACGACACCGGCACCGCCCGGCTGCTCGAGGCGCTCTGGCGGCGGTCCTTTTCCGGCCGGCTGGTGCTGGCCAGCAGCATGGTGGTCTACGGCGAGGGCCGCTACCGCTGCCCGGTCCACGGCGACGTCCGGCCCGGGCCCCGCACCGAAGCCGACCTGGCCGCCGGTCGCTTCGACCCCGCCTGCCCCTCCCCGGGCTGTGCCGAGCGGGCGGGCTGGGCGCCCATCGACGAGGCGGCCCCGGTCGACCCCCGCAACGTCTACGCCGCCACCAAGCTCCACCAGGAGCACCTGTGCTCGGTCTGGGCCCGGGAGGCCGGCGCCACCGCCGTCGCCCTCCGCTACCACAACGTCTACGGCGCCCGGATGCCCCGGGACACGCCCTACGCCGGGGTGGCGTCGATCTTCCGCAGCTCGCTGGCCGCGGGCCGGGCCCCCGAGGTGTACGAGGACGGCGCCCAGGCGCGGGACTTCGTGCACGTCACCGACGTGGCCCGGGCCAACGTCCTGGCCCTCACCGCGTCCGGCGATCCGGGCCTCGCCGCGGGCGGCTTCGGCGCCTACAACATCGCCAGCGGCACCCCCCGGACCGTGGGCGACCTGGCGGCCGCCCTCTCCGACGCGGTCGATCCGGCGCTGGCACCGGTCGTGAGCGGGAAGTGGCGGCTTGGCGACGTGCGCCACGTGGTCGCGTCCCCGGCCCGCGCCGCCGACGCCCTCGGGTTCGTGGCGGAGATGAGCTTCGCCGAAGGCATGGCCGACTTCGCCCGTGCTCCCCAGCGCTCCTGAGGCCGCCCCGCCCGACCGCCTGACCGGCCGGGGGTGGGTGGCACCGGCGCTCTTCGCGGTGGCCGCCGTCGCCGGCGTGGGCCTGGCCCTGACCGTCGCCACCGGCGAGCAGATCCTGGGCGCCCGGTGGGCCCTCCTGTGGAAGCTGGCCGCGTGGGCCGTCGCCTGGGCGGTCGGCGTGGCGGCGGCCATGCGCATGCCCCGGCGCATCGCCCTGCCCGCAGTGTTCGCCGTCGCCCTCCTCGTCCGCCTGGCCGCCATGGCCGGGCCGCCCATCACCTCCGACGACCTCTACCGGTACTCCTGGGACGGCCGGGTCCAGCTCACCGGCACCGACCCGTACCGGTACACACCGGACGCGCCGCAGCTCGTCCACCTGCGCGAACCCTGGCTGTGGCCCAGCGTCGCCACCTGTGCCCGGCTGTACCGGGCCCCGGACTGCACCCGGATCAACCGGCCCATGGTGCGGACGATCTACCCGCCCCTCGCCGAGGCGTGGTTCACCGTCGTCTACCGGATCGCCGGTATCGGCACCCGGTACAAGCCCTGGCAGGTGGCCGGCCTGCTGGGCGACCTGGCCCTCGTCGCCCTCCTCCCCACCGTGCTGCGGGCGTGGGGGAAGGACGAGCGGTGGACCGCCCTCTACGCCCTGTCGCCCGCGGCCGTGCTGGAGGTGGTGAACAACGGCCACGTGGACGGCCTGGCCGCCCTCTTCGTGGTCCTCGCCCTCCTCGCCGCCGCCCGGCGACGGCCGGCCTGGGCCGGGGTGTGCCTGGGCGTGGCCACGGCGGTGAAGCTGTACCCGGCCCTGCTGGTCCTGGGTGTCGCCGCCGCGGTGTGGGGCCGGCGGGCGCCACTGGCGTCACGCATCGCCGACGCGGCGCGGGTGGGCTTCTCCGCCGGGGCGGTGGTCGCCCTGTCCTACCTGCCCCATGTGCTGGCGGTGGGGACGAAGGTGATCGGCTACCTCCCGGGCTACCTGCGGGAGGAGAAGTACGACCGGGGCGGCCGGTACCTGGTCGCCGGCGTCCTGGGCCTCTCCGCCGACCGCACCGCCGCCGTCGCCCTGGTCGGTTTCGCCGCGGTGGCAGCGTGGGTGCTGTGGCGCCGGCCGGCCGCGCCCCGCGCCTGCGCCGCCCTCCTGGGCGCCCTCCTGCTGGCGGTGACGCCGGTCCAGCCCTGGTACGCCGTCACGCTCCTGGCCGTAGCGACCGTCGCCGCCCGGCCGGCGTGGTCGGCGGTCGTCGTCGCCGGCTACCCCTACTTCTTCGCCCTGATCCTCGACTATCCCGACCAGGTAGCCGTCGGCCGCCAGGTCTACGGCGTGGCCCTGATCGTCGTGCTGGGAGGGGCGGTGATCGCGCTCCGGCGCCGGCCCGAGCGGGCGGAGGCGGTGCCAGTGACCGGCCCGGGAGGCCGGTCCAACAAGAACTCACGGGGACACCCTCCCAGAGGGAGTGTGGACCCGTGACGGTCCCGGCTAATCTAGAATTGTCATCGCAGGGTCCTG
Source organism: Actinomycetota bacterium (assembly GCA_030946525.1). Taxonomy (GTDB): domain Bacteria; phylum Actinomycetota; class Acidimicrobiia; order Acidimicrobiales; family AC-14; genus CADCTB01. The sequence continues at coordinate 6,622 of JALYYN010000088.1, forward strand.
TGGTGCAGCCTGGAGTGCACGCCGCCCTGTCAAGGCGGAGGTCGCGAGTTCAAATCTCGTCAGGACCGCGGGGTAGTCGAAGAACACCGAAGTTCAATCGCAAATGCAGCAACACGAACGACACGGTCGGGTAGCTCAGTTGGTAGAGCGCGCGCCTGAAAAGCGCGAGGTCACCGGATCGACGCCGGTCCCGACCACGTGCACACGACCCGTCTCTCCCGGTCCCGCCGTCTCTTCCTTCCCGCGCTCCTGGGCGCGAGCCTGGCCCTGTCGGGTTGCGGCGGCCACGACACCGTCCAGCGCACCATCTCCGCGGTCGAGGTCAATGGCGCCGCCGGCTTCTCCCCCACGCCGATCACCGTGGACAAGGACGACAACGTCGTCCTGACCGTGGCCAACTCCACGGCCAAGGTGCACGGC
>JALYYN010000107.1 GCA_030946525.1 Actinomycetota bacterium
GTGCGGCGGGCAGGCGGGCCCAGGGCCGGCGGCGGGGACCCTCGGCGGCGAGCTGGCGACGGAGGAGGACGACGGTGCGCACGTCCTGCATGGTGACCGCGAACCGCAGCTGGCTGACCAGGCCGGCCTGGCGCCGGGCCGCCTCCAGCGCCGTGCCTCCCACGCCGAGCATGCCGGCGACGGGCAGGGCGAGGAGCACCGCTCCGATGGGGGAGCTGGGCACCGAGCGGGCGGCCGACATGGACAGCCGACCGAGGAAGGTGGCGGGCGAGGTGGCCGTGCCGCGGGCGATGTCGGCCGCCGACCAGGCCAGCACGGCTGCGCCGAGCACACCGGCCCACCGGCGGCCGATGCGGACCCCGGATGCCACCAGCGCCGAGCCGGTCCAGGCCAGGCCGGTGACCAGGCCGGCGGCCCCGCCCCAGGCCACCCACGCCGGGTAGGCGCCGGGCAGGCGCTGGGCGGCCAGGTTCCCCGCGGCCATGCCGGCCACCAGCCCGACGAAGGCGCCGAAGCGCAGCTGGCGGACCGCGGGCCCACGGAGCGCCACCCGCCTCGGGATCGGCGCCAGCAGGACGTGCTGCACGTCGGCCGGCTCCAGGGCCAGCGGGCCGCCCCGGCCACCCGAGCGGAGGCCGGCGGCGACGGCCAGCGCGACAATGAGCCCGACGAGGGGCGGCCCCCGGTGGACAGCGGTGGCGAGCTCTGCCGGGGTCACCGGCCGGCCCCCGATCCACCCCGAGGCGAGGCTGACGGCGATAGCCGACAGGATGGCGGTGACGTAGACCCGGTAGAGCGCGTCCATCCAGTCCATGTCGCCGTAGGCCCGGCGGCGGCGGGCCCGGCGCAGGTCGCGCAGGACCTGGGAACCGGGACTGGGCACGGGCCAGTGTCGCACTCGTCGCGTCGGGTCAGACCCTCACGACGTCGAGGCCGGGCAGCTCGACATAGTCCCCATCCTGGGTGACCACAGGGACGCCCAGGCTCATGGCCGTCGCCGCGATCCACGAATCGTTGACCGGCATGCGCAGACCGTGGTCCCGGAGTAGCACGCGCAGCGTCGCCCACGCGGTGGCGACACCACCGTCCACCGGAACCGGGTCCATGGCGAGCGCGTCGGTGAGGGTGCGGAGCCGCCGATCCCGGCTGGCGACGTCCGTCGCCACCAGCACGCCGGCCCGGAGCTCGCCGATGGTGACGACCGAGACCGCGAGCTGGTCGGGCAGGGCATGGTGGTCGAGGGGACGACCGGCCTCGCGGGCGATGAACAGGGAGGTGTCGGCCAGCCCCCGGCTCACCGGAAGGGGAGATCGGCCGTCGTCTCGCCGCCCAGCCCCACGAGATCAGCCCGGAGGCCGGCGTCGGCCGGCGAGCGGAGGATCCGGCTCGTGAACTCGTCGCGCGCGAGCCAGCGCGGCCGCCGGTCGACGGGTTGGAGCACGGCCACGGGACGGCCGTCGACGGTGATCGTCAGCGATTCGCCCCGGCCCACCCGGTCGAGCAGGGTGCGGGTGTTGTTTCGGAGCTCGCGGGAGGCCACCTCGTGCATGCGACGACTGTAGCGGCTGTGCGACGCGGGGCGAGCGGCGTCAGCCGGCGGCGCACTCCCCGGCGCCGACCTCGGCGATGTAGGGGCCGGTCTCGTCGTAGTCGACGTAGAAGTCGGGGCGCTCCTCGGGTGTGGGGAACACGTCGAGGTCGGCCAGCCCGGCGGCCACCGCCGACGCGCCGCCCACCCGCTCGAGCCAGGCGGTGAAGCTCTCGCCCGCCGACCGCTCCTCGGCGAAGCGGCCCACCACCCGCACGGTGGCGGTCCCGGCGGCCTTGGCCGGCAGCCGGAGGGCCTTGTGGCCGAACTCGATCTGGGTGTGGCCTACGTACCCGCCCAGCAGCATCTGGTAGCCGGGGGCGGCCTGGCCGTGGGCCCGGCGCTCGACGCCCATGAAGCCGATGTCGGAGATGTGGTGCTGGCCGCAGGAGTTGGTGCAGCCCGAGATGTTGATCCGGACGCCGCCCACGTCGGCCAGCCCGGCCGCCTCCAGCTCGGTGCCGATGGCGTCGGCCAGGCCGCGGGACTGGGTGACGGCCAGGTTGCAGGTGTCGGCGCCGGGGCAGGCGACCACGTCCCGGGCCAGCTCGGCGCCGGGCTCGGCCATGCCGGCGGCCTCGAGCCGGCGGAACAGCTCGGGCAGCTGCTCCTCGGTGAGGCCCCGGAAGACGAAGTTCTGCCGGTTGGTGACCCGGACCTCGAGGTCGAGGTCGCGCTGGATGGCGGCCACGGCGCGGAACTGCTCCGAGGTGACGTCGCCCAGCCGGGCGTAGGCGAAGGCGGAGACGGTGTGCTTGGCGTTGCCCCGCACCACGTTGGCGTCGTCCCAGCGGCCGTAGCGGTCGCGTCGGGTGAGGACCACGTTGGTGCCCCAGCCCATCGGCGTGGGGCTGACGGTGGACGACACGCCGGCCGGCTCGTCGCCCGCGGCCTCGACGATGGCGGGCACGCCCCCGGGCCAGGTGGCGGAGGCGGGGAGGAACCTGCGCTCCTTGAGGATCCGGGCGCGGACCTCGTCGACGCCCATGGTGTCGACCAGCCATTTCATCCGGGCCCGGAGCTTGTTGTCCCGGTTGCCGTAGTGGTCGAAGGTGCGGAGGATGGCCTCGATGGTCGGCAGGAGGTCCTGGCGGGAGGTGAAGTCCTCCAGGGCCTGGGCGGGATGGGGGTTGGCGCCGAGCCCGCCGGCGAAGAACACCCGGAATCCGGGCTCGACGCTTCCGTCGTCCTTGGCCCGGTTGACCGCCACCACGCCCACGTCGTTGAACATGGCCTGGCCGCAGTCGGTGACGCAGCCGGAGAAGTTGATCTTGAACTTCCGGGGCAGGCGCTGGGCGTAGGGGTTGCGGAGCAGGTGCTCGAAGGTGGCCTGGGCCCACGGGCTGATGTCGAGCACCTCGAACGGGCAGGCGCCGGCCA
>JALYYN010000121.1 GCA_030946525.1 Actinomycetota bacterium
TGCGCCGGGGCGAGAAGCTCCATGAGGTACTGCTGGCCTCCGGCGAGGACGACGTCCGGCCCGCCCACCCGCTCATCTCACATGTCGCCGTGCCGCCCCTGGACCCTATCCACGCGCGCGACATCGATCTTTCCGCCGGTCATCAGCCACTCGTCCGGCACCTCGCTCAGCTGGCCGGTACGCGGCACATGGATGCAGAGCAGGTGGGACGCGGCTCGCCCGCCTGAGGGGCCGCGGCGCGGAGGCGTGGCTCACCTGGGACACGTCCGGGCTGTGCTGCTCCTTGCCGCCTTGGCGTTCGGCGGGTGCACAAGCGGAGGCACGCACACCAAGGCCGATCCGGCGCTGACAACCACGAGTGTCGCCGGCCCCTCGATAGCGGCCGATCCGACGCTCGACCCGAACCCTGTCACCGCGCCGCCGCCCTCTTCCGCACCGGCGACGACGACGCCCACCACGATCTCAGGCGGCTCGCCGGCTACAGCGGGCGAGAGCGCCCCGCCGGCGGGAGCCGAGACGGTCGGCCCACCGAGTGGCACCGGCGCGACCGGCGCCTCCGACCCGGTGGTGGAGGAGCCCACGACCGTGGCTCCCAGCCCCGTGGCGCCTGGCGCCGGCGCCACGCCGGACCAGTGTGCCGCGCTGCGGCAGCTCTCGGCGTTTGTCGACAACCAGCAGCTCCACCAGCTCGCCGTTCAGGTCGGATGCAGCTGACGGCGCCCGCCGATCAGGAAGCTGTGGTGGCGCCGTCGGTCGCAGAAGGGTGCCGGGGCCGAGGCCTGTCGTGGCGGCAAAGAGTGGCGCACCGGGCCGGGATGGGACGCGCCATCGGGGTGTTGCTCGCCCTGGTGCTCACTGCCTGCAGCAGCGGCGGAGGCAGCACCACCGCCGGCTCTCCGACGGGGCCGGACAAGGCGGGCGCACCGCCCTCCACCACGCTCGCGGGCTCGATCAACGGCTCGGCTTCGGCGGCAGAGGGCGATCGGGGCGCGCCGGGCATCGCCGGCGCCATCGCCGGCAGGGTGAACGGAGGGGCGAACGGGGCGGGCGCCGTTACTGCCGGCACGGAGGCTGGCGGCACAGACGGCTCATCGGCCCCCGGATCCACGGCCGACGGCCGAACTGGGAGATCGGGCGGGGGCGCCCAGTCGGCCGGGGCGGCCCAACCCGGCACGGCGGGCGCGTCGGCGCCCGGTGGAGCGTCCGCCTCCCCGGCGGGCGGCGGTCGAGCTCCGGCCGCCGGTACGCCCAGCAGCAGCGGCGGGAACGCTGCCGGCAACGTCAGTGCTGCGGGCGGAACCCCTCCGGCCAACGGCGTCGTCTCCCCCGCCGGCAGCAGCGGCGCCATCGGTCCCGCGGCCGCGGCCGGCGACCTGGCTGCCTTCTGCCCGGCCTGGCGCACCCTGGATGGCCGGCTCAAGGGTGTCGACGCCCAGGCCGGCCCCAGCCAGCTCCGGGCGTCGGTCGCCGCTGCCCGGGCCGCGATCGCCCCCGCGTTGGGCGCCGCCCCGGGGCAGGTCCGGGGCGACGTCCAGGTCGTCACCGATGCCTACGGCCAGCTCTTCGCGGCACTGGACCAGGCGGGCTACGACGTGTCCAAAGTGTCCCTGGGCGCCATTCAGGGCTTCTCACCGTCGGTGGTCAACGCCGCCGCCGGGCGGGTGGCGTCGTACGTGGCGGCGAACTGCTGAGCGCGCCCGGTCGGCGTGGTAGAGAACACGGGTGATCCGAATGCGCCAGACGCTGGCGACCTGCGGCGTGGCCTTGCTCGTACTGGCCGGCTGCAGCGGCAACAGCGACAAGAAGAGCCAGGCTTCCCCCACCAGCACGGCGGTGGCCGGCCCGACGACCACGGTGCGCCCCGTCGACACCAGTTTCAGCGGCCAGAACAGCGCCCAGTTCTGCGCCCTGGCCCGCACCTACAACGATCGCTTCACCAAGGTGGGCGCCAATCCCACGCCCGCCGAGCTGCGCACCGTGGCCCAGGAGGGCCAGACGGCGATCACCCAGGCGGTGGGCGCCGCTCCGGCCGAGATCAAGGCCGACGTGGGGGTGCTCGCCGGCGCTTTCACGACCCTGCTCGACGAACTCCAGAAGGTGAACTTCGAAGCGGACAAGCTCCCGGTGACCGCCCTCGCCCAGCTCCAGACTCCTGAGTTCCAGCAGTCGACGACGCGATTCCAGGCCTACACCCGCACCGTCTGCGGCGTCAGCTGACGTGATGTAGCGGGGTCCCTCCGGATCGCACGGAGTAACGAAAACGCCCGCGATACATAGGCTCAGGCAGCGACAGGGGCGTAGTCTCGGACAAGAACAATGGCCTGGGCTTGGCGAGCTTCCGAGGCAATCCGCAATAGTTCTTCGGTGACATCACCGGCGACATAGGCCTCGCCGCAGTTCTCGCAGACTAGGGCTGGCACCTCGTTCACCACCAACGTGCGACCATCCCTGTGGAACGTCACCGTGGTCGTGCCGGGACGGGTGTCGCCATGGCGACAGACGATGCAGTTCATCGGGTCTTCTTCCTACGTCTCATCAGGTCGGGTTCCCATAGGTTGGGGTCGGGTTGATAGGCCGTCTCGACGACAACTTCGTCGTCGACGATGTTGTCACGAACTGCGACATGGAGGTATCCCAGCCGACAGGTCCCGAGAACCAGCCGAGCCGGGTAAGGCTGGTCATCGGGCCTCGATTCGATCTCCTCGCCGTTGCCGAGCGCGATGTGGACGTCCTCGACGGTGAGGCCCCGTTCCTCCATCTGCAGGATGGCATGCACCCTGAACCTCAACCGGGGCATGGGCTGGGCCACCACACAGGACCAGGGTGCGCAGGCAAGGCGTCGGGTCGCGTACTAACCCCCGGAGGAGAGCATCCAGGA
>JALYYN010000125.1 GCA_030946525.1 Actinomycetota bacterium
GGCCCCGCACCCTGGGCGACCGCCCCTTCACCGAGCGGGGCCTGCGCCTGGCGCTGGAGGAGGCGCTGCGCCGGCGGGCCCGGCTGGCCTCCGATCCCGCCGAGCGCATCGCCCTCGTCGACCGGGCCAATCACGAGCGCCCGCTGACCGTCGTATGAGCGCCGACCGCCCGACGAGCGGTGACGGTCCTCAGAGCACGGTCGCCCCCGTAGCGGTGGTGTGCCCCGTCTGCGGCGCCGCCGCCGTGCCCGGCGACCGCTTCTGCGAGGCGTGCGGGGCCGACCTGCCCTTCACCGAGGCCGTCCCGGTCGCCGGCCATCCCGAGGAGCCCGGTGACGACACCGCCCCTGTCCGGGCCCCCGGCCGGGCGTGCGTCTCCTGTGGCGCCGACGCCGCCCAGATCGTCGACGGGTACTGCGGCGTCTGCGGCATGAAGCAGCCGGCGGCGCGCGACCACAGCGAGGTGACCTCGGCGGGGGTGGCCGCGGTGTCCGACCGCGGCCGCAAGCACCACCGCAACGAGGACGCGTTCGCCGTGCGGCGCGAGGGGGACGGGCGGGTCCTCGCAGTGGTGTGCGACGGCGTGTCGACCACGGTGAACCCCGACCTGGCCTCGCAGGCCGCGGCCGACGCCGCCTTGGCCTTGCTGGCCACGACCGGCGACCTGGTGGAGGCGGCGGCCGCCGCCCAGGCCGCAGTGGTGGCGGTGGAGGGCGAGGCCCAGCCGCCGGAGCTCGGGTGGCCGTCCTGCACCTTCCTCGCCGGGGTGATCTCGGACGGGGCGGTGGAGCTGGCCACCCTGGGCGACTGCCGGGCGTTCTGGCTCCCGGCCGAGGGCGCCCCGCAGGTTCTCACCGAGGACGACTCGTGGGCCGCCGACCAGGTGTCCTCGGGAGCGCTCACCGCCGAGGAGGCCTACCGGTCGCCCCTGGCCCACACCATCACCCGCTGGCTCGGCCACGACGCCGACCCCACGTGGCAGCCCCGGCTGGCCCGCTTCGAGCCCGCAGGCCGCGGTCGCCTGGTGCTCTGCTCCGACGGGCTGTGGAACTACGCGCCAGCCGCGGCGGACATCGCGGTCGCCATCGGCGGCCCGGACGACATCGCGGCCGCGGCCGGGCTGGGTGAGGCCCTGGCCGTCGCCCAGCGCCTGGTCACCTTCGCCAACGAGGCCGGCGGCCACGACAACATCACAGTGGTCGTGATCGAGGTCCCCGTGCCCTCCGGACCGCCCGTCGCCGCAGAGGCAAGCGGACCGCCGGAAAGTGCTGTAGCGCCGATCGCTGACGCCGTTCTTACGACCGACCCCGCCCCCTCGACCCCTTCGAAAGGACGGCCCGAATGACCGCCTCCTCCTTCTCCGCCTCGGTCTTCCAGAACGAGTTCCTCCCCGAGGGGGCCACCGAGGTGAACGCGGTGGTCACCGTCACGTCCTCCGGGGGCGACGGCGCCGCCGCCGCAGCCACGACCGAGAAGGCCGTCCTGCTCATCGTCGACACCAGCGGCTCGATGGAGGCACCCAACTCCAAGATGCGCGCCGCCCGCAAGGCGGCCGCCGCCGCCTGCCAGATGCTGCCCGACGGCACCTGGTTCGCCCTGGTTGCCGGATCCGACGAGGCCCGCTGCGTGTACCCCTACGACGGCCCCCTCGTGCGGGCCGACACCCGGACGAGGGCCGAGGCGGCCGAGGTGGCCGGCCAGCTCACCGGTGGCGGCGGCACGGCCATCTCCACCTGGCTCGATCTGGCCCGGGAGCTGTTCGAGCCTCATACGGGCGCCATCCGCCTCGGCTACCTGCTCACCGACGGAGAGAACCGGGAGCCGGCCCCGGACTTCCAGGCCGCCATCGACCGGGCCACCGGCGTCTTCCAGTGCGACGCCCGTGGCGTCGGCGCCGACTGGCACGTCAAGGAGCTGCGCCAGATCACCTCGGCCCTGCTCGGCGAGGTCGACATCATCAAGTCGCCGGAGGAGATGGAGGGCGACTTCCGAACCTTCCTCGAGCGGGCCATCGGGAAGTCTGTAGCCGACGTCCGCATCCGGCTGTGGGCGCCCAAGGGCTCGACGGTGCGGTTCGTCAAGCAGGTGGCGCCGACCATCGACGACCTCACCGCCAAGGCCCGGCAGGTCGATCCCCTCACCAAGGAGTACCCGACCGGGGCCTGGAGCGGCGACGAGAGCCGCGACTACCACGTCTTCGTCGACGTCCCGCCGGCCAACGTGGGCGACGA
>JALYYN010000132.1 GCA_030946525.1 Actinomycetota bacterium
TTCTTTCCTATCTTCAGCTTGACCATGCGATCTCCTTGGGAGGGGCTGCGACGATCAGGTGGCGGCGACGCGGCTGGTCGTGCTGTAGGCGCCGGCGAAGTCGGCGCCCGAACGCTCACCCCACGCCAGGAGCTGCTTGGCGGCCTGGTCGATGGCGGTCACGTCGTTGAGGATGATGCCCACGTACTTCGGCACCGGGTCGGTCTGGGCGACGATGGCCTTGACCCCGATGATCACCGTACCGAGGGTGTAGCTGACGTGGTTCAGGGTGACGGAGATGATGATCAGATAGAGGGCGATGGCGGCCACGATGATGGCCACCCCCAACAGCGTCACGATCGTGGCAGCGCCCATCGTGTCCTTTCTCTCTGGTCCGTGGAAATGTTCGGACGAAGGTGTGCGAGTACCGGATGCGTATTGCCGAGTGCGATTACTGGGGCAGGAGCCGGGCGAGGGCCAAGCCGTACCGGGTGACGTTGAGCCGGGCCATGCCGGTCAGCTCGCAGGACCGGATGAGGTTGGGCACGCAGTCGAGCGTGCCGGTCAGCTTCACGCCGTGGTCGAGCACGTCGTCGACGTACTTCTTGATCTCGAAGACGGGTCGGAGGACCCGGTTCAGGAACAGCAGGCACACCGGTGCCACCACCGCGATGAGGACAATGTTGCCGATCCACCACAAGATCACCCGCGGTACCTCCATGTGTGCTCGTTTGCCTGCTGCGTTCGGGATTGTATGACGGCGGTCCGAACCGGCGAAAGAGTGTTCAGGACATAGAGCGGGGCCGCCAGTGTTCAAGACATACAGTCATCGGACACTGGTGCATGCGGGCGCGCGGAAAGAACGAAATGGGGTGCGACGTCCCTCGATGAGCCCGAATCAGCGGGCGAGGATGAGCCGCGAGCAGATCGAGCAGTAGAAGTCGGTCACGTCGAGGCTCTCCCGCCACCCGTCGGGCAGCCACTGGATGCTCTTGCACTCCCGACAGGTGATCTTGTTGGTGTGGAGGGCCTCCCCCATGCCGGCGAGGGCCAGCTTGGCGCCGCCCGTCTTGGCCCGGGAGATGGCCTTGCCCTGCAGGGCCCGCTCCTCCTTGGCCCGCCGGGCCTCCTTGGCCCTGGCCTCGGCCTGGGCCCGACCCCGGACGACCTCGTGCCAGGGCGTGGCCGCCGCCGCCCGGGCCGCCCGGGTCCGGGCCACGGAGTTCTCCCCTGCGCTGTTGTTGCTGCCCCGGAAGAAAGCGTAGGCGTCGTTCACCTCGCCCATGCGCCGCTCCGCCTCCTTCTGCACGGCGGCGGGGGCGCCGGCGAAGCGGTCCGGGTGGTAGATCTGGGCCAGCACCCGGAACGCGGCGGTGATCTCGGCCGGCTTCGCCTTGGGGCCGATGCCCAGGATCTCGTAGGGCGTCATCGGGCCACTACCGGGTCCCGGCCCGGCCCGCGGCCGCCCGCGACCCCACCCCTCGTGAAAACGGCATTGTGTGCAGCGCGTCCTCGATCCATCCGAAGCTGTAGCAATTCTACCGTCCCGCCACGCCCACCTCGGAGCGGGAACGGCCGGGCACCCCCACGGCGGCGCCGGCCGACGCGTGCAGCCGCCATCCGCGTACTGGGCTCGACGGGTCGGCCAGCGCCACCACGCAGCCGCCGAAGCCGGCGCCGGTCAGCCGGGCGCCGTAGACGCCGGGGGCGGCGGACAGCTCCTCGACGAGGGCGTCCAGGGCCGGCGTGGACACCTCGAAGTCCTCGGCCAGGCTGGCGTGGCTGGCCCGCATCAACCGGCCGGCGTCGGCCAGATCCCCGACGCGGAGGCAGGCGGCGAAGTCCAGGACCCGCCGGTTCTCCGTGATGACGTGGCGGGCGCGGCGCTGGAGGACACCCTCCAGCTTGTGCAGATCGGTCGACGACGCCTCGCGCAGCGGTCCCATGACCCGGACGGCGGCCTCGCACTCGGCCCGCCGCGCGGCGTAGCGCGACCCGGCCAGGGCGCGGGCCTGCCCGGAGTGGACCACGACCACGTCGACGTTCGCCGGCATGGCGACCGGCGTCACGTCGAGCGATGTGCAGTCGATGAGGAGGGCGTGGCCGGCGACGCCGCCGACCGACGCCAACTGGTCCATGACGCCACTGGGCACGCCCGAGGCCAGGTGCTCGGCCCGCTGGCAGGCCAACGCCAGCTCCCGGGGCTCCCCGTCGAAGCCGAGGGCCAGCGCCACCGCCACCTCGAGCGCCGCGCTCGACGACAGCCCGGCCCCGACGGGCAGGGTGGTCGACACCGTCCCCACCGCGCCCTCGGCGGGACGGAGCACGGCGACCACCCCGGCGACGTAACGGGCCCACGCCGGCTCCACCGACGACGGGTCGGCGACGTCGAGACCGACGACGGCGGCCCCGGTCGCATCGGCGGACGTGAGCTCCACCCGGGCACCGCCGGCGCGGACCTCGACGGTCGTGCCCCACTCGACAGCGATGGGCAGCGCCCAGCCGCCGGTGTAGTCGGTGTGGTCACCGATGAGATTGACCCGGCCGGGCGCGAAGGCCGCCACTGTGCGCATCATGATGGGTCCATGCCCGCGGAGCATACGGCGGTAGCGTCGGCCAGGACCCGGGAGGAGCCGACGATCGAGTTCATCGGAGCCTTCGAGTCGACCTACCAGCCCGCGTTCGACGTCGACGTGGCCGAGACCACCGGGCACGTCGCCCGCTGGCGGGACGACCTCCGGCTCCTGGCTTCCTGCGGGGTCAGCCGGTTGCGGTACCCGATCCGCTGGCACCGGATCGAGCAGGAGCGTGGGCGGTTCGACTGGAGCCACACCGACGAGGTGCTCGGATGGATGCACGACCACGGCATGCGCCCCATCCCCGACCTGCTCCATCACACCAGCCACCCGCGATGGCTCACGCGGGGCTTCGCCGACCGACGGTTCGCCTCGTCCTACCTGCGCTACGTGGAGGCGTTCGCCCTTCGCTACCCGTGGATCGAGGAGTACACCCTCCTCAACGAGCCTTTCACCACCTTCCTGCTGTGCGGCCAGGAGGGCATCTGGCCGCCGCACCTGCGGGGCCTCAAGGGCTTCCTCACCCTGGCCCGCAACGTGATGCCGGCGCTGAGCGAGGCCAGCCGGGCCTTCGGTGACCTGCTGCCGGACGCCCGGCACGTCTACGTCGACACCTGCGAGCAGGCGACCACGGCCAACGCCGACGCCCGCCCCTTCGCCGACCGCGCCAACGACCGGCGCTTCTTTCTCCTGGACCTGCTGCTCGGGCGGGATCCTGATCCGTCCCGGCCCTTCGTGTCCGAGGTCCTGCGCGCCGGTGGCGAGGCGCTGCTGGACCTCCAGCCCGGTCGGGTCGACGTCCTCGGCCTCGACTACTACGCCCACAACCAGTGGCAGTACCTGGACGGGACCGGTCGCGGCGTCCCGTCGGCGCCCGACCCCGCCCCCCTTTCCGAGGTCATCGCCGAATACTGGGGGCGGTATCGGCTTCCGTGCGTGCTCGCCGAGACCAACATCCGCGGCTTCGCCCCCGACCGGGCGAGCTGGCTGAAGTACACCCTGGAGCAGTGCGGGACGGCGCGACGGCTGGGCGTCGACGTCGAAGGCTACTGCTGGTTCCCCTTTGTCGACTCCTGCGACTGGGACTCGGTGCTCGTCCGCAGCCAGGGCAACATCGACCCGGTCGGCGTCTACTGGCTGGACCGGCGGCTCGATCGCCACCCGTCGTCCATGTCGGCCGCATACGCCATGGCCGCCGGTGGCATGCCGGCCGCCCAGCTGCCCGCCTACCGGTTCCAGCAGCCGGTCGCCGGTTGGCTGGCCGGCTGGATGCCCCAGATGTCGCACTGGGAGTGGCGGGACCCTCCGGCAGCCGAAGTGGCCCCGCAGCATCCGGGCGCCGGTCTCTGAGCGGGTGCCGGCCGACTTCGGTCTATAAACCGGCGATGGAGTTCGACAGCCGGGGCGTCGCGTCGCTCGACGGCGCGTGGCTTTTCTTCCCCGGCGACCACGACCTGGCCGATCTCGACGACAGCAAGGCTGCGGACATCATCGTCCCCGGGCTGTGGGAGGCCCAGGGGTGGCTCGACCTCGACGGGACGGCCTGGTACCGGCGCTCCTTCAGCCTGTCGGACACCGACGGGCACTGGACGCTGCGGTTCGGGGCTGTGATGGATCGCTGCGAGGTGTTCGTCAACGGCATCGCCCTCGGCGGGCACGACGGGGGTTTCACCCCGTTCGAGCTGGACCCCACCAGGGTGCTCCGATCGGGCGACAACGACCTTGCCGTGCGGGTCATCGACCCCTCCCTGGCCGATTCCGACCACCGCCGCATGCCCCACGGCAAGCAGGGCTGGGCGAGCCACCTCTTCCCGAGCCCGCCCAGCTTCTACATGACCTACGGGGGCATCTGGCAGGGCGTGACCCTGCGCCGGCACGGGCCGGTCGTGATCCGCGATGTCTTCGTCAACGGCGACCCGGCCGCCCTCACCGTCGCCGTCGAGATCGGCAATGTCGGAGCCCGCGCCGCCGCCGTGCGGGTGGGCGTGCGCACGCTCGGGCTGCTCGGCGAGAGCGACGTCGAGGTGGCCGCCGGGCAGGCGGCCCGCGTGAAGGTGCGGCTCGGGCCTGCGACCGCGGCGGGGTGGTCACCCGACGACCCGGTCCTTCACGAGGCCGTCGTCGACGTGGTCGTGAACGGCCACCCGAGCGACTCCTCCCGGGTCCGCTTCGGACTGCGGACGGTGCGCGTCGTGGGCCGGCGGATCCTCTTCAACGGGGTGCCCTGGCGGATGAGGAGCGTGCTGGTCCAGGGCTTCCGTGCCGACTCGCTGTACGCCGAAGGAACCCGGGGCCAGATCGAGGAGGAGGTCGCCGCGGCCAAGGCCATGGGGTTCAACACCCTGCGCCTGCACGTCAAGGCCTTCGAACCCACCTACCTCGACGTCTGCGACGAGATCGGCATGCTCCTCCATTGCGACATCCCCGTCGCCGAGCCGCTGGTCCACGACGACATGGGCGGTGACACCCTCCTGACCCGGAGGTGCCTGGCGACGGCGAGGGAGCAGGTCCGTCGCGACCGGAACCACCCGAGCGTCGTGCTCTGGTCGGCCATGAACGAGGTCTGCGAGGGGAACTGGGGCGCGCGTGGATGGCCGGGCTACGAGGCCCTCGCCCGGGCCATGTACGCGTCCATCGTCGAAGCGGATCCGACCCGTCCGATCATCGAGAACGACTGGATCGAGCCCGACCCGTCCCGGGTCTTCGTCTCGCCGCTGCTCACCGCCCATCGGTACGGGCGCCTCCACCAGGAGTACCTGGCCAGGATCGAAGCGGAAGCGACCCGGTGGGAGTCCGAGGAGCGGATACTGCTCGTCACCGAGTTCGGCGACTGGGGGCTCCCCGAGATGCCGGACGCGGTCGACGCGCCCTTCTGGGACTTCCGTCAGGCCTATGCCGCCGGTCTGCAAGGCGCGCGGTGGCCCGGCTCTCTCGCCCGCTTCGTGTTCGGGTCCCATCACTACCAGGGCCTGTCGGACCGCCTCCAGGCCGAGGTCTTCCGCCGCCACGACCACATCGGCGGGTACTGCCTGACCGAGTTGACCGACGTGCCCAAGGAGCTGAACGGCATCCTCGACGTGCACCGAACGGCCAAGCGCGCCACGGTTGCCGAGATGACCCGGGCCAACCGGGTCGTCCTGCCCATGCTCCGGCTCGGCACCCTGGTCGCGAACGCAGGGGGCTCCGTCGAGGGCGCGCTCCATGTCGCCAATGACGGGCCGCCGCTGGCAGGGGTGACCGTCGAGACCACGTTCGAGGGGCCGGGCGAGGGCGCCGTCGTCGTCGACCTGGGCGACGTCGCCGGCTGGTCGGCGATGTCCCACGACCGGATGGACGTGGTCGCCCCCGCGGTGACCGGGCGGCACGACCTGCTCGTCCGACTGTCGTCCGCCGGCCGTGTCGTCACCGAGAACCGCTATCCGATCCATGTGGTGGCGGCAGGTGCCCTGCCCGTCGACGTCCGTCTCCTCGGCGGCGGCCCGACGGTCGCCGCCCTCCGGGCGGTGGGCGCGTCAGTAGCCGAGCGGGGGCCGACCGTCGTGGCCGAGGACGGCCTCGACGCCGTCAGCGCGCCCGCCGTGCTGGACCGGCTGGCGGCGGGCGAGGTGGTGGTCGTCCTGGCCCAGCCCGCATCGGCCGCGCCCTGGTTCCCCGTCGACGTCGAGCTCGCCGCCCTCACGTCCGTGTGGGGCTCCACCGTCTTCCGCTTCACCACCGACCACGGGGCCGTCCCCAGCCTGCCGCGGCGCGCCGTTCTGGTCGCCGAGGACGCCACCATCCAGCCCAGCGACGCGGTGACCCGCATCGCCGGCGAGGCCTTCCCGGACACGCCCGTCGTCGTCGCCTTCAAGCCGGACCGGGGCGCCCTCGCCGGTACGGTGCTCGGCTCGCACGCCGTCGGCGACGGGCGGCTCGTCCTCTGCCAGTACCGGCTGGCGGCGGGCGCCGCCTCGGGCGACCCGGCGGCGTCCGCGCAACTAACCGACGTCCTGCGCTGGGCGGCCGAGCCCCGCCCGGCCATGGCTCGGGATCGGATGGCGAAGCAGGATGGCCGCTCGCTGACCGCGTACTCCTGGCGTGACGCGACGGCCATATGACCGTGCCTCCGGGTCACCTCCGGTGACCGTGCCTCCGGGTCACCTCCCGTGACCGAGCGCCGCTACGACCCGGTGACGGGCGAGTGGAGGATGTTCGCCGGGCATCGCCAGGGCCGGACCTTTCTGCCGCCCGACGAGTTCTGCCCCCTCTGCCCGACCCGGGAGGGCCACCCGCCGACCGAGATCCCCCTCCCAGCCTTCGACGTCGTCGTCTTCGAGAACCGCTTCCCCGCCCTGGTCCGTCAGCCGCCCGAGCCATCGGTGACTGGGTCGTCGATCTACCCCGTCGAGCGGTCGGCAGGCGCCAACGAGGTCCTCGTCTACTCCGACGACCACCATCTCGGCCTGGCCGAGATGGACACCGCCCGGGTGGCCCGCATCGTCGCCGTCTGGGCCGACCGGTACGCCGAGCTCGGCGGCCGCCCGGAGGTGGCCTACGTCTTCATCTTCGAGAACCGCGGCGTGGCCGTGGGCGTTACTCTCCACCACCCGCACGGCCAGATTTACGCCTACCCCGAGATCCCGCCCCGGGTCCGCGGTGAGCTCGACACGGCCCTGGCCCATTTCGCCGCCCACGGCACGTGCGTGTTCTGCGATGTGGTGGCGCAGGAGCGCGCCGACGCCGTCCGGATCGTCGCCGAGAACGGCAGTTTCGTCGCCTTCGTGCCGTTCGCCGCCCGCTTCCCGTACGAGATCCACGTCACCTCCCTCCGCCACGCGGCCAGCGTCCTCGACCTGACCGACCCGGAGCGCCTGGCCCTGGCCGGGATCCTGGGCGAGGTCATCCGGGGGTACGACCGGCTTTTCGGCTTCCCGCTGCCCTACGTGATGTCGATGCACCAGGCGCCCACAGACGACGGTGACCACGAGCACGTCAGCCACTTCCACATCGAGTTCACCCCCCTCCATCGCACCGCCGAGAAGCTCAAGTACCTGGCCGGCTCCGAGTTGGGCGCCGGGGCCTTCATCAACGACACCGCTCCGGAGGACACGGCTGCCCGCCTCCGTGACGCGGTGTCGGGCGATCCGCCGGCGCCGTAACCTGCCGGGATGGCCACGTCCGATTCACACCGCTGGCGGGTCGCTCCGGGCGACAAGGTCCACCTGGGCAAGGTCGACACCCGAAGCACCGACGGGGCGCCCAGCCACAAGGATGCGGAGGCGTCCTTCGACGACCTCCACGAGCAGCTGTCGGGCCTCCAGGAGCGGCTCTACGCCGAGGGGACGCGCTCGTTGCTGGTCGTCCTCCAGGCGCTCGACGCCGGCGGCAAGGACGGCACCATCAAGCACGTCTTCGGCGGCCTCAACCCGGCCGGATGCCGGGTGGCGTCGTTCAAGGTGCCCTCCGAGGAGGAGCGGAGCCACGACTTCCTGTGGCGGGTCCACGCCCAGGCGCCGGCCCGGGGGGAGGTGGTCGTGTTCAACCGCTCCCACTACGAGGATGTGCTGGTGGTGCGGGTCCACGACCTCGTGCCCGAGGCCGTGTGGCGGCCCCGCTACGAGATGATCGAGCACTTCGAAGCCAACCTCGCCGCCGCGGGCACGCGCATCGTCAAGTGCTTCCTCCACATCTCCAAGGAGGAGCAGGCCGAGCGGTTCCGGCAGCGGCTGGACGATCCGACCAAGCAGTGGAAGTTCCGGAAAGGCGACCTCGACGAGCGCTCGCGGTGGGACGAGTACACCGCCGCCTTCGAGGAGGCCATCGCCCGCACCTCCACCGCCGACGCGCCGTGGTACGTCATCCCGGCCGATCGGAAGTGGTACCGCAACTGGGCCGTGAGCCGCATCCTGATCGAGACCCTCGACGACATGGCGCCGCAGTTCCCGCCGGGAGAGGACCTGGAGGGCGTGGTCGTCGAGTAATCAACACTCATACGCCGGCGAGCACGGCGCGAGGATGTGCCCGTGACCGACGGCGCCGGCTGGCACCTGGCGCAGGTGAACGTGGCCCTGCCCCGGGCGCCGCTGGACGACCCGGCCATGTCCGGGTTCGTCCACGCCGTCGACGATGTCAACTGGCTGGCCGACAGGAGCGCAGGCTTCGTCTGGCGCCTCTCTCCCCGGCACGGTCCCGTGACCCTCGGACCTCTGGCCGGCCACCGGGTCATCGTGACGCTCTCCGTGTGGAAGGACGTGGAGGCGCTGCAGCGGTACGTCTACCGCAGTGGCCACGCCCTGTTCATGCAGCGGCGGGCCCGGTGGTTCGAACCGATCGGTGGGTTCACCACCGCCCTGTGGTGGGTACCCGCCGGCGAGCTGCCGGGCTTCGACGACGCCCTCGACCGGATCGAGGGCCTGCGCGCCTGCGGGCCGTCGCCCCGGGCGTTCTCCCTCGGTCTGCAGTTCGACACCGACGGCCTGCGCGCCGGCCGTCGGTAGCCCGTCAGCCGCGGCGGCCAGCCACGAAGACCGGGATGAGCCGGTCCGTCTTCACCTGGTAGTCGGCATAGGGCGGGTAGGCGGCGACCGCACGCTCCCACCACACGTCCCGCTCCTCGCCGCTCACCTCGCGCACCTGCGCGTCGAACGGCTCCGGGCCGTCCTGGATGGTGACCGCCTCCGGATCGTCCTTGAGGTTGTGGTACCAGACCGGGTGGGTGGGCGCCCCGCCCTTGGACGCCACCAGGGCATACTCCCCCGCGTGCTCCACCCGCATCAGCGGTGTCTTGCGCAGCTTGCCGCTCCGGTTGCCACGGGTCGTCACGATGACCACGGGCAGGCCCGTGTCCCGCAACGTGTTGGCCTCGCGTCCGCCGGACGCCTCGTAGGCCTCGACCTGCTCACGAACCCATGCCTGCGGACTCGGCTCGTACTCGCCTTCGAGGACCATGGCGGAACTGTAGGCCCCGCCGGACTGGTCGCTCGTACGCCCCGCGGCCGCCCGGCCGCCGGCGGTCCATGGCGGCGCAATCGCCGAAGTGGCGACGGTGATCCGGGCGGGTAGCGTCCTCCGAAGACCTGATGGGCGTGCTCGGAGCCGCCGCAGAAAGGCGGCTTTGCCCACATCCCTCCTGCGCCGGTCCGCTGCCGCCGCCGGCCTCGTCGGTTCGGGGCTCCTGGGATGGCAGGTCGCCAAGTACCGGCGGCACACGCGTCGGCGCTTCGTGCTCGCCGACGCGCCGGCGCCCGGCACCGGCGAGTTCTCCCGGCTGGTGTCGGCCATGACCGGCGCCCCCCTTCGACCCGGCAACCGGGTGGAGATCATGCGCAACGGCGCCACCCTCGACGCCATGGTCGAGGCGATCTCCTCGGCCAAGGACACCATCGACTGCTCCTCGTACATCTACTGGCCGGGACACGCCGCCGACCGCTTCAGCGACGCGTTCATCGAGCGGGCCGGCGCCGGGGTGGACGTGAACCTCGTCCTCGACGGCTACGGATCGGCCAAGCTCGACGGCGACCACCTGGAGCGGCTCCGGCGGGCGGGGGTGAACGTCCGCATCTTCCGGCCCGTGCGCTCCTACAACCTCAGGAAGCTCAACAACCGCATGCACCGCCGCATCCTGGTCGTGGACGGCATGGTGGCGTTCGCCGGAGGGGTCGGCATCGCCGACGTCTGGACCGGGGACGCACAGGATCCCGATCACTGGCGGGAGACCCACCTGCGCATCGAAGGGCCCGCCGTCCTCGACCTCTTCGGGGCGTTCGCCGAGAACTGGACCGAAACCACCGGAGAGCTCCTCGCCGGCACCCACGTGGCCGACCCCCGGCCGTTCGACGATGGCATCGCCGTCCAGGTGACCAAGAGCACCCCCACCGGCGGGGCGACGGCCGCGACCCAGCTCTTCTACGCCGCCATCACCGGCGCCACCGAGCGGTTGTGGCTCACCACCGCCTACTTTGCGCCGGACCGGGCCTTCGAGGACGCAGTAGGGAAGGCGGCGAGGAGGGGGGTGGACGTCCGTGTCCTCGTGAACGGCCGACAGGTCGACAAGGAGGTCGCCCGTCAGGCCGGGCGTCGCTCTTACGACGCCCTGCTGGCCGCGGGGGTGAGGATCTTCGAGTACGACCGGACCATGCTCCACGCCAAGGTGCTGTTGGTCGACGACCGCTGGGCCAACGTCGGTTCCGGCAACTTCGACAGCCGGTCGTTCGATCTCGACCTGGAGGTCAACGTCGTCCTGCAGGACCCGGGACTGGTCGACCAACTGAGCGCCCATTTCCTGGAGGACATGGAGAGCTCCACCGAGATGGAGCTCGAGACCTGGAGGACGCGCCCGCGACGCAGCCGCGTCGCCGAGTACGCCACCGAGGTGGTCCGCCAGTCGCTGTGACCGGAGGGCCCGGCCCGAAGGGTGAAAGGTCCGGCCCGACCCGGACACAGACAGGGACAAGAGACCGCCTGCGAGCCCCCCCAGCCGTTCGCAGGCGGTCTCCGATCCTCGCCGCCGGCACACCCTTGCCCTGGACGCGCCGCTGCGGCCCGCGACGTGCGGGAATGCCGGCGTGGTTTCCTCGTGTTGCAGCCTCGGTAAGCTGACGTTGACGTCAACATCAGTAACCAGCGGGTGACGGAGGACGGAACGTGCCGGAGACCATGGAGCAGACGACGAAGCCGGACCGCTACAAGTGGACGGCCCTGTCGAACACGACGCTGGGCATCTTCATGGCCACCCTCGACTCCTCGATCGTGCTCATCTCGCTCCCGGCGATCTTCCGGGGTATCCACCTCGACCCCCTGAAGCCGTCCAACGTCGGCTACCTGCTGTGGATGCTGATGGGCTACCTGGTCGTGACCGCGGTCCTGGTCGTCACCTTCGGGCGCATGGGCGACATGTTCGGCCGGGTCAAGATGTACAACGGCGGCTTCGCCGTCTTCAGCCTCGCCTCCCTCGCCCTCTCCCTCTGCCCCTGGAACGGAGCCAGCGGCGCCATGTGGCTGATCTCCTGGCGGGTCGTGCAGGGCATCGGCGGCGCCCTGCTGATGGCCAACTCCACCGCCATCCTCACCGACGCCTTCCCCGTCGAGGAGCGGGGCCTGGCCATGGGGGTGAACATGATCGCCGCCATCGCCGGTACCTTCATCGGCCTGATCGTCGGCGGTCTCCTGGCCGACGTGAACTGGCGGGCGGTGTTCTGGATCAACGTGCCCATCGGGGTGTTCGGGACCGTCTGGGCCTACCGGAAGCTGCGGGAAGTGAGCACGCGGCGGACGGCACGCATCGACTGGTGGGGCAACGTGACCTTCGGGGCCGGGCTGATCATGATCCTGATCGGGCTCACCTACGGCCTGCTCCCCCACGGCCGCCACAACATGGGTTGGACCGGTCCCTGGGTCCTGTTCGAGCTCCTCGGCGGGGTCGGCCTGCTGCTGCTCTTCGGCCGGATCGAGCGCCGGGCCACCGATCCGATGTTCAACCTCGATCTCTTCCGCATCCGTCCGTTCGCGGCCGGGAACGCCGCCGGCCTGCTCTCCTCAATCGGCCGGGGCGGGCTGCAGTTCATGTTGATCATCTGGCTGCAGGGCATCTGGCTGCCCCTCCACGGCTACAGCTTCGAGCGCACCCCGCTCTGGGCCGGCATCTACATGCTCCCCCTCACCGCCGGGTTCCTCGTCGCCGGGCCGGTGGCCGGCTGGCTGTCCGACCGGCACGGGGCCAGGCCCTTCGCCACGGGCGGCATGCTCGCCGCCGCCACCTCGTTCGGCCTCCTCATGTTGCTCCCGGCCAACTTCGGGTTCCCCGTCTTCGCCCTGCTCCTCCTGCTGAACGGCGTCGGCACCGGGCTGTTCGCGGCGCCGAACACCACCGGCATCATGAACAGCGTCCCCGCCCACCAGCGGGGTGCGGCCTCCGGGATGCGAGCCACGTTCCAGAACACCGGGATGGTCCTGTCCATCGGGGTGTTCTTCTCCCTCATGATCCTGGGCCTGTCCTCCTCACTCCCGGCGTCGATGTCCGGCGGGTTGCAGGCCAACGGCGTGGCCCCGGCCACCGCCGAGCGGATCGCCCACCTGCCGCCGGTGGGAAGCCTGTTCGCCGCCTTCCTGGGCTACAACCCCATGGAGAAGCTGCTGGGGAGCCAGGCCGCCACCGGCGTTAACGACGCCCAGTGGAAGGTCCTCACCGGGAAGGCGTTCTTCCCCCACCTCATCGCCGACCCGTTCATGCACGGCCTGCGGATCGCCCTCACCGCCTCACTGATCATGAGCCTGATCGCGGCCTGGGCGTCCTGGAAGCGAGGGGGGAAGTACGTCCACGATGAGATCGGCGAGGAGGCCGTTGCCGGTCAGGTGCCGGAAGGCGTCCCGGCATGAACGGCTCCGCCAGTCCGGCCGGGACTCCGAGGGAATGACCGAGCCGGCCGAGGCCCGCTTCCGGATCGGCGAGGTGGCGGCCCAGGCCGGGGTGTCGCCGCGGACGCTGCGGTACTACCAGGAGCTCGGATTGCTGGATCCGGCCGGGCTGAGCCCGGGCGGGAGCCGGCGCTACTCGGCCCGGGACGTCGCCCGTCTGAAGCGGATCCTCGAGCTGCGCGACGTGATGGGCTTCGACCTTGAGCGCATCAACATCATCCTCCACGCCGAGGACCGGCTGGCGGAGCTGAGGGAAGAGGTGCGCGCCGGCGTCTCGACGGAGCGGTACCGGGCCGCGGTGGCGGAGGCGATCACCATCAACAACGGGATGCGGGCGCAGGTCGAGGCGAAGCTTGCGATCCTGCAGTCATTCCTGGCCGAGCTTGAGGAGAAGGCGGCCAGGTACCGCAACACCGCCGACGACCTCGACATCGATGTCGAACGGCCCACCGCCGCACCACCGGGCCGGGCGGTGGAGACGACGGGATGAGTGGACAGCACATCGCGGACTCCAGCCGCCCCGCTCCGGCAAAGAGCTGGTGACGGCATCCACCGGGGCGCTCCGGGGCGATCCGGGGCCGCATCCGGCCTCGTGTCCAGACAACCATCGGTCCTCCCTTGGGCCCGGCTCCGGGATCCAACAGGCCGAAACCGTGACCAGTCACGGCCGGCCCCCTCGTTCGAGCTACAGCCCGATCGGCCAGCCCGTGCCCGCTCCGACCTCCTCGGCGGCTCCACCCTCGCCCCCGGAGGAGGTGCCGGACGAGGCGCCCGACCTGCGCCCGTATGACGCTCTTGCAATACTGACGCCTTGCACTAGGTTGGCGACGGTCGGGTGTGGTCACGGGTGCCTGCCGTTCCGACGCTGACGCTCGGAACCGTCGCCTGCCCCTCGGCTGAGTCGGACGGGCGTCGAGTTCTCACGCCAAGTTTCTGGCGGGTCGGCAGGGCCTGTCCTGCGACCCGTTTACCTTCGGCCTCACCTGCAGCCGACGCTCGATCCCGGTGACGTCCGGAGTGTGACGGCGGCAAAGGCATCCGTGACGATCCGGTGGCCGGGAGGCCGCATCTCAGCCCCGGGAGCGCCGCCAGATGAGGCCCTTGGCCAGGCGGGTGGACGCCCACGTCCGGCCCGACGTGGAGCCGCCGAGCCGTGCCCCACCCAGGCCGAAGCTGGAGGACAGCCCGGTCCGTGAGCCCGTCACCCGGAACGGCCCGAACTTCAGGGTCTTGCTGATGCGCATGTGGTTACCTCCCCTCAGGCCCGACGCCAGCGGTTGCGGCTGTCGGCCGCCGTGGTGGTGCAGGTCATGGCCAGGCCGGTACTTGTTGCGCCGATGGCGCCGCCAGGCGAGCAGAACGCCCCGGACGTCACCCCGTGCTGGACCGACATGGTCGTTGGCGCCGCCGTGGTGGCCACCGTCGTCGCGGGTGCAGCCGCCGCCGCCGTCGTGGCCGTCGTCGCCGCCGTGGTGGCCGGCGGCGTTGTGCCCGCCGTCGCCCTTGTCGTCGCCGTGGTGTCGGACGATCGAGTCGTGGTCACCGTGGTCACCGCGGCCGGCGTCGTCACCGGCGCCACCGATGTCGACGTCGTGGGCGCTGCCGCCGGGATCGCCGGCGTCGCCCCCTTGGCGCCGCAGCCCACCAGCAGGAGCAGGGCTCCGGCCATGATCATCGTTCGCCGCATCGCGATTCCCGTCTGACGAGAGGACGGAATGTGCCTCACCGACAGGGGTCGGAACCGCCGCCGGTGCGAACCGGTTATTCGACCATACGCCCGGCGCGGGCGTGTCCGGCACCGTCAGCCGCATTGTTGGGCTGCCGTTGGGGTGGCCCGCAGCGTGACGCCGATCACGGCCCGCGGGGCCGCCGAGACGGCGCCAAGCCGATCGTCGGCCTGGGCTTTCCTTGTGTCGGAGAGGGGACTTGAACGCCCACTCTTGGGGTGTTGGCCGGTGTCGTCATTTCCACGGGAGTGCAGGTCAGAATCGATTTCTGAGCCTACGGCTGATCCCTCATGATGCCTCGTGGTGCCCGATTTCGGGTCGTTCGCGGACAAGGTGATGACAGATTGATGACAAGCGGCTTATCCCGAGGAGGGCGGTCAAGGCCGGCAATGGGCCGCCCGAAGGGGCAGCCTTGACGGCGCGGTCGTCCGAGCGCCGACAATGGAACGGGAAGCCCGCCAGGGCTTTCTGCGTGCGTCGCCGCCACCCACGAGCGCAGTCCCGACAACCTCGGCGGTGTAGGCCGTCTCGGGTAGCTCCGGTCTGGCCCGAGCCGAGCCGCACGACTCACTGACGGGCATCACCCCACGGACCGAGCCGGCCGCCGCAGCCATGGTCGGTACGCCCCGCGGCCAACTGGGTCGCGGCGGTAGTCGGGTCGTGAGTCAGCAGCAGTGGGCACCCCACCATTGTGACCGGCGCCGGCGACGACGGGCAGGGCGAGTTCGTGTTGCAGCCGGCCCCGTCGGGCCCGTACTCGCCATCGTCGATGACAACGGCGTCCAGCAGGGTGTCGACAGCATGCGGCCGTGACCACCCAGGTTGTCGCCCGAGACCGTGCCGTCCTCAACCGGTACGGCGCTCATCACAGGCCGTGCCCTGACGACCGTTGACAGACGGATCCTCAGTGAAGTGGCCGAGCGCCTCGGCTGCACGCTCCACAGCGACGGCCGGATTGCGATTCGCCTCGTTCGCGAATATCTCGGCATGGACCTTGATGTTCAGTTGGCGACCGGCTGCGGGAACTCCCGGCTTCCCATCGTGCTCCCCGACGCCCGACGACTTCGCTCGCTGATCCACCGGCGGCCCCTTTGCCGTAGGGGCCCCTCGGCCACCGCCGGGTCGCCGAGCTGGTCGAGCTGCCGGCGACCACCGTGCGGGGGTGGCTCCGTCGGGCGCGGGTCGACTGCGAGGCGGTCCGGGTCGACACCACCGTGGCCGTGCACACCCTCGACCCCCGAGGCCTTCGCGCTGGCGCCGACCGGCAGCGCGCTCGGCGACAGCTCGACGCCGTCGGGCCGCCGCAGTCTACCGGTTCGGCCCGGTGCCGGCGCCCTGGCAGGTCGCCGTGGTGATCACCGGCGGCGCGATCCTCGCCCTGCGGCCCCGGCCCGCTTGGCACGGCTCAGGTTCAACCCTCAAGGGCCACTTCGACGCGCCCGGACCCAGACCAGCGACACCGCCGATGAAGACGCGTCACCCCATCTCGTGTTCTTGCATCGTGTCGCCGTCTCCATCCAGCGTGTCGGGCAACAGCCGGCATCACGTCGTCCTTCCGGCTCTACCTGGTCTTGCCGTCCGAGAGGGCTACCGCCTCGCGACCGTACCCAAGACCCGAGTAGCCGGATCCGATGCTCAGACGGCCTCATGGAGCACCTGCGCGTTCGCTGAGATCTCAGCTCAGATGTGCCGGCTCAGGTCGGCCGGAGGGCGGAGATCCACCACCCGCCGCCCAACGAGCATCCAGCTCAGCTCCATCCGTCCGAGGCGGAGCAACCCCGGCGCCTGCCCAGCCGAACTCTCAAGGAAGTCGATGTCGCTGTCGGAACAGAGCTCCCCTCGGACGGCCGACCCAAACAGCCCGAAACGCCGGACACCGCTAGCCCCGCAGAACGCAGCGAGAGCCTCCTCGTCAACGATGATCCCTCCTGCCATCTCATACTATTTGCAGAGCCGATTCAGAAGATGGGCAATAGCGGACTCATGCTGATTTCGAGCGGGGTCGCTCGCAGCACCAGGCCTCACGACAACTGTGCCGGCACAACACAGCCCACCCGGTCTGCCAGCAGCGAACCGGGCGGCGAGATGCGAGGAGGTACCGAGGATCTCGTCCGAGCATCGCCTAGAGAGTTGCGTGCATGCGATGTGGGCACTGGGAGCGCCCAGTCGAACTCCTTCAACAATCGCAGGCTGCGGGTTGTGAAAGCGCGACCGAGCAAACGAAAACACGACGGTTTCCGGCTGCACTCGCTCCGTGAGCCGACGAGCGAATTCTCTCAGAATATCGTCGGTCGGCTTTCGGCCAGGCAGCCCGCCATGGTGGGGAAACACCAGTGTCCGGGCATGTAAGTCCACGTCATCCCCGATCAGGCGGTCCAGCCCGTCCGTGTCTAGTTCTGCTTGGGGTCCGGGTCTTTGGACGTTGTGACAAGTTCCGGGGTGACGAGTTTCAGGCCGCGGCTGTCCGGACGCGAGCGCCCTTGACGTAGTCGGCGACCGCTCTGTCGATGGTGGCCAGGGCGCGACGGACCTCCAGCGGGCCCGGTGGTAGGTCGGCGGCGAGCAGGGGATGTAGCAGGCGCCGGTCGAGCTTGGTGAAGAAGACGGCGACCCGGATGCCGTCGGGCGTGAGGGCGTAGGTGTTGGTGTGGGGGATCCGTTCGATGAGGCCGTGGAGGCGGAGGCGTCGCAGGTCGTAGCTCATCTGGTTGGTGCTGTAGTCCCGCCCGAGCAGCCCGGCGACGAGCCCGCGAAGGCTTGCGTTGGTGAAGCCGGTGACGGCGTGGACCATCAGGCACAGTGCACCGGCCAGGGCCATGGCGCGTTGATCCCCGAAGCGAAACGCCCCGGTTCTTTGGCCCTCACATACGTAGGGCTGGTGGATGCGCTCGAAAAGCGCAGAGCCGATGGCACAGCCCTGACCGGCACGCTCGATCTCTAGCAGACGGCGGTTGACCCCACGAGCCCGCTCCACCAGCTCGGGCAGGTGCTCGAGCCGGCTGCGGACCCCGATGTCGGAGCACTTGTTGATGACGGTCTCGATGCGGAGCGCCCTCCCCTCCTTCAAGTACTGCTTGACCCGGCTGTGCTTGTAGCGGAAGTCCATGGCCACCTCGGTGCCCCGCCCGAACACCCGGGTGCGGAAGATGCCGGGAGTGTTCGTCTGCACCCGCCGGTCGAAGACCATCGACACCGCCTCGGGGCGGCCGATGCCCACGTTGTCGGCCACCAGGGACTCGAAGAAGCCCCGGGCCCGGCGGGGGTCGTCGAAGACCAGGGTGCGGCTGAGCTCGACCTGGCGCATGGACAGCTCCCACCAGTAGCCGGCGTCACGGTCATCGGACGTGAACGGCGTGGGAATGCGCCCGATCCACCGGTCGAAGAAGCCCTGCACGTCGGCGGGGCCGAACCGGTCGCAGATGGCCTGCAGACGGGCGGGCTCGGCACAGCTCGCGAACCCGTTGGCCAGTGCGGTGAAGCCGATGCCCTCACGGACCGCCTGGCGTTTGGCCCATTCGTGCCCGTTGCACCACACCTTGGCCGGGTAGGGGAAGTAGGTGCAGATCTTGATGAAGCCGGCGCCGAACTCGGGGTCATGGATGTAGAAGTAGTAGGTCCCCACCCGGCGCTCGGACTTGTCGAAGGCGTAGAACACCGCCCCGGGATGAGTGGCCCGGTCATGGGCGCTGAACACCCACTGGAACTCCTGGGCCGACACGATGGCCACCACGCCGAAGCGACCGGCACGTTCAGCGGCGTCCATGTAGGGACGGACGTGGTCGAGCTTGCGGTCGTCGAAGCGGGTGCGGTCGGGCTTCTTCAGTGCCAGGATCGGGATGCCGTGCTGCGCGGCGTAGTCCTTGACCTCACGCCGGAACCGGTTGCCGATCTTCTCGAACAGCGCCGGAGAAGGGATCGGGTTGCCCAGGTGATCGGTCAGGAACCGGACCACCTGGCCGCCCACCTGCAAGTTGGGGACGTACGCGTTCAGGTACAGGCGGTCGATGCACTCCACCTCAAGGGCGACGTGGCCCTCCAGCACGTCGTTGATGTTCACGACCGCCGGCGCTACAACCGCCGGCACCACCCGCCTGCGCTTTCCCATACCGCACAGACTGGTATGCAGAGGGCCGGCTTTGCCGGCCCGGAAGAGGACTGCCTACCGCAGGGCCGGCCCGGAGGGGGCCGGGGGGAGGGCCTGCCCTCCCCCCGCTAATAGTGCGCTACAGCACCGTCAGGTGATCCTCGCTGGCGCCGGGTACCGCGGCCACGGACAGGGAGCGGTCGAAGGTGACGAAACGGCCGCCGTGGGCCACGGCCAGGGCGAGAAGGTACGCGTCGGTCACCTGGCGGGGGCCATGCACGCGGGAGGAATCGACGGTCCGGGGATCGAGCACGCTGACATCGCAGTGCCAGAACGCGTGATGGGGCGTGTCACGCGCTCGGCGCAGCAACCCGATCGCCTCGGTAGGCGAGACGGGACTGGGATACCGGGGCTGGCTGATGATGCGCACGAAGCCGTTCTCGGTTATGGCGCACGACGCCCACCCGGTGACGATCTGGCTGTCGAGCCAGTCCCGGGCCCGGTCGTGATCCATGTGATCGCGGTCGAGCAGGGCCAGCAGGACGTTGATGTCGAGGAGCGATCGCATCAATCGGGTTCGTCCTCCCGGAGCCGATCGATCAGTGCGTTGGAGACGACTGCGCCGCGCCGGGGCAGAGGTCGGAAGCCGTGGTCGTCCGCGGCGGTCTCTTCGGCGCGGTGGTGCTGACCGGAGAGCGCCTGACGGGCCAGATCCGACAGCACCTCTCCGGCCGTGCGCTTCTCCCGCCGTGCCCGCTCCTGCACCGCGAGGAGCACATCGTCGTCGACACGAATTGTGGTGCGCATGCATCTGATGCTACAGCATCAGGCCCGTGCCGGGCTCACCGGCCTTGCCCACGCGCAGAGTCGGCGCTACCGTTCCTCGTAATTACACCCTTGGCTTTCCAGGAGGCGATGATGGCACTGGTCGACACCACTGCCCCTTCGTTCGCGGGTGCCGGATCTGAACTACCGGCGAACGGGCGAGCCGATGTCGACCTGACCGCCTTCGGGCCGCTTCTCGACCGCCTCGAGCGGCGGCAGCCTGTCGACGACGCCCTCTCCGGCCTGGTCGACGGGGCCCTGGGCGTCTGGTCGCGCCCCGGCTTCGACACCTTCGTCTCCCTGCCGCGGCTGCATTTCGAACCGTTCGCCCACCAGCTCCAGACCGCGGCCCGGGTATTGCGCGGGATGCAGGGCCGGGCCATCCTGGCGGACGAGGTCGGCCTGGGGAAGACGATCGAGGCCGTGCTCGTGCTGAGTGAGCTGCGACTACGTGGCCTGGCCGGACGGGCCCTGATCCTGGTGCCGGCCGGGCTGGTGGAGCAGTGGCAGGAGGAGCTCGACCGCAAGTTCGCCCTCGCATCGACCGTCGCCCAGGGCCGGGGATGGTCTGCGCCCGAGGGTGCAGGCGACCATCCGGTGGTGATCGCCTCGATCGCGTCGGCCCGCCGCCCCCCACTGCAGGATGCCCTCACTGCGACCCAATGGGATGTGGTTGTCGTCGACGAAGCCCATCGGGTTCGCAACCCCCGCCGAGCGTCGGGACGCCTGGTGCGAGCCCTACGGGCCCGCCATCTGCTCCTCCTCACCGCCACCCCGATCGAGAACCGCCTGAGCGACGTCTTCGACCTGGTCAGCCTGGTGCGACCCGGTCACCTGGGGACCCCGGCCGAGTTCCGGCGGCGACATGGCCGCGGCGAAGAGGCCGACCTGGCCCGCGATGTGGCTGCGCTCAGAGCCCTGCTGAGCCAGGTGATGGTGCGCCATCGTCGCAGCGAGGTGGCCCTGATGCTGCCCCGGCGACTGGCCCACACCCATCGCGTCATGCCGCACGCCCAGGAGGCCGCGCTCTACCGTTCGGTGGCCGAGCGGGTGCGCATCGAGGGCCGCGACGCCACGCCGGCGCGCGCCATGGCACTGCGCAGCGTGGCCCGCTTGGCCGGTTCGAGCCCCCCTGCGCTGGCTGCCGGCCTCGAAAAGCAGGGTTGGGACGACCTCGCCGAGCAGGCCCGGCGACTACCCCCGACCGAGAAGGCCGCGGCCCTCATGGAAGTGCTGGGGCGACATCGTGAACGAGGCGAGAAGGTGGTGGTCTTCACCGCGTTCCATCACACCCTCGACTTCCTGGTCGACCTCATCGCCGGCGCCGGCACCACGGTCGCCCGCTATCACGGCAGCCTCGGCCGGCGTGAGAAGGAGGCGGCGATCGCCCTGTTCCGCGACGAGGCCGACGTGCTCGTGACCACCGAGGCGGCCGGGGAGGGGCGCAACCTGCAGTTCTGCCACGCCATGGTGAACTTCGACCTCCCGTGGAACCCCATGAAGATCGAGCAACGCCTGGGCCGGATCCACCGCATCGGCCAGGACCACGACGTGGACGTCACCAATCTGGTGTCGAGGGGCACGATCGAGGAGCGCGTCCTGGGCCTGCTGGAGGCCAAGATCAACCTGTTCGAGCTGGTCGTCGGTGAGCTTGACATGATCCTCGGCCGGGTCGACGACGATCTGGACTTCGAGTCCTTCGTGTTCAATGCCCATGTCGCCAGCAGGGACGACGAGGAGTTCACCGTCCGCATGGAGGCGTTCGGCGACGACCTGGCCCGGGCCCGCGGCGAGCACCTGGGCGGTCGGGGCCGCAACGACGCGCTCGTCGACGGCGAGGCGACCCATTGAGAGGCGACGAAGTGACCGGTCTCGACCCTGGCCTGGCGTTCTGGCTGCACTGGGCCGAGCACCGGGGCGGCCTGGTCGAGAAGATGAGTGGAGGCACCACCGTCGTCGTGCTGCCGGAGGCGGCGCAGGGGGCTCTGGGGCTACCCGAGGAGCTGGCCGTGACCGCTGATCCCGAGGCCGCTCGTGAGGAGGGCGCCCTCCTTCTCGTCCCCGGCCAGCCCGTCCTCGACCGCGCCGCCGAACTGGTCCTGGCCCAGGGGGATTCGGGTGCGGCCTGGCTGCCCTGGCCCGACACTGCGGCTCCCACGACCGGGGCGCTCGTCGACGCCGCTCGCGACCGGTTCCCTGTCGACCATGGCCGCATCGATCCCGCGGGCGAGTCGGCCGCCGTTTTCGCGCCCGTCCTGCGGGTCGGCGCGCTCGTCACCTACACCCTCTCGCTCGACCTGTGCTTCCAAGAGCGCGAGGAGGTCTGGGTCGACGCCCGCACCGGCCTGGAGGTGGACGAGCACGTCCGCCGTCGGCTGGGAACGGCCGCCGCCGGGGCCAAGCCTCGCAGCGGTCGGCCGGAGCTTCCCGTCGACATCGCCTTCGCCCTGGGCTGCGCCCACGCCCTGGTCGGTGCACGGGCGGCCGATCGGCGAACCGCGCTGTCGCCCCATGCCGTCGACGACCGTCGCCGCCAGCTGGCGGCCGCCGGCGCCTATTACCACGACGCCTTGGAGTCCGTGGCCCGTCGGCGGGCGACAGCCACGGTCGAGCGGGCCACCCTGCTCGACGCGCAGCGCGAGGCGATCGAAATGGAAAGGTCGCGCCGACTGGCGGAGATAGACGCCACCTTCACGGCCCGCCATGAGCTGCGCCCGTTCCGCGCCCACCTGGTGTACGTCCCCGCCCTCCAGGTGCCCGTCGACGTGCGGCGGGGGCATCGGACCTACCCCTTCACGCTGACCTGGCTGCTCGGAGCGGCCGCCTTCGCCGAGCTGCGGTGCCCGCAGTGCGGAGCGACCGCCGCGCTGGTCGCCGGCCGCCACCACCTGGCGTGCCGGGCCTGCTTACCGGCCGCATCCCTCGCCCATCCGGCGATCTCGCCGCCGCCGGTCTCGTCGTCGACCACCTCGCCAGCCGCTCCGGCGACGCCGCCGCCGGCACCGCGCTCACCCACGCCCACGCCCACGGCGCCAGGGCCGGTGGCCCAGTCCCGCCGGCCGGAGCCGGCCCGTGACCGGGCGCGATCGTCGGCCCGAGTCACCGTCCCCGGCCGCGGCAGGAGCCCGCACGCGGGCGCTGAGCTGGTGGGCCGACGACTGGCCGACGACCTGTGGGCCGCGGTCCGGTACGGCGAGCGGTGGCCCCGCAAGGGCAAGGGTGTGGCCGCCGACTCGCCGTTCGCCGCCGCCATACGCCTCTACGGCGCCGCTGGTCCTGCCCGGGCGGTGGGGTTGGCCGACGCCCGTTCGATCGTCGACCTGTCGGCGCGGACCTTCACCGGGCCGGATGCGCAGATCGTCACGACCGGGCAGCTCTGGACCGGCGACCTCCAGTTGCCCTACAGCCTTCGCTGGTCGTACGACGGGGCCAAGCCGGTCATCGCCGAGGTAGTCCCGATGTACGCCGCGCTCGATACCCGGCTCGTACTGCCCCAGCACGTCCAGCCTGCGGTCGCCGTGCTCCTGTCCTACGGCGCGGTGGCGCCTTGCCGGCCTCTGGACCCGGTGGCCGCCGAAGTGTGGCAGCTTGCCATCGAGCCCCTCGGTCTCCCACTGGTGCTGCGCGCCCTGGCGGCATGGTGGCGGGTGGCCGACGGGATCGACGGGTCACGCCACTCGCCCGCGGCGTTGGCCGGTGGGCTCGTGCGCCTGGTCAGTGCGCGGGCGGGGGTGCCACGGACCGGCGTTCCCGTGGCCGCGGCCGACGACCTCGCGGTGGGC
>JALYYN010000152.1 GCA_030946525.1 Actinomycetota bacterium
CCAGGAGATGGTCGGCCTCGGGTGGTCCCCACGTGCCCGCCTCGTAGCGGGCCAGGGGGACGTCGCCGTCCTCGAAGGCGGCCAGCACGGGGTCGACGATGCGCCACGCCTGGGCCACCTCGTCGGAACGGATGAACAGGGTGGGATCGCCCAGCAGGGCGTCGAGCAGGAGGCGCTCGTAGGCCTCGGGCGTCTCCTCCAGGAACGCGGCGCCGTAGAAGAAGTCCATCGACACCGACCGGACCCGGAAGGCCTGGCCCGGCACCTTGGCCCCGAAGCGCAGGGTGATGCCCTCGTCGGGCTGGATGCGCAGCACCATGGCATCGGGTTCCAGCCCCTCGGCCTGGCTCATGGCGAAGGGCAGGTGGGGCACCCGGTTGAACTCCATGGCCACCTCGGTGACCCGCTTCGGCAGGTACTTGCCGGTGCGGACGTAGATCGGCACCCCCGCCCAGCGCCAGTTGTCGACGCGGAGCCGCATGGCCATGTACGTCTCGGTCTGGCTGTGGGGGTCGACCCCCTCCTCGTCCCGGTAGCCCTGCACCTCGGCACCCTGGACCCAGCCGGAGCGGTACTGGGCCCGGACGACGTCGGAGCTGACCTGGTCGGGGCTGAGGATGTCGACCGCCCGCAAGGCCTTGACCTTCTCGTCGCGAATGCCGCCGGCGTCGAAGGTGGACGGGGGCTCCATCAGCGTGAGCGCCAGCACCTGCATGACGTGGTTCTGGACGATGTCGCGCAGGGCGCCGGCCTTCTCGTAGAAGCCGCCGCGGTGGCCCACACCCAGGGACTCGGCCACGGTGATCTGGACGTGGTTGACGTACTGGCGGTTCCAGAGTGGCTCGAAGATGGTGTTGGCGAAGCGCAGGGCCAGGACGTTCTGGACCGTCTCCTTCCCCAGGTAGTGGTCGATCCGGTAGACCTGGTCCTCGTCGAAGGCCTCGTGGACGATGGTGTCCAGCTCGCTCGCCGACTGCTCGTCGCGCCCGAAGGGCTTCTCGATGACGATGCGGACGAAGGCCTCGTCGTGGACGGCCTTGTTCAGCCCGCACCCGGCCAGGCCCTGGACGACGGTGGGGAAGGTGTCCGGCGGAGTGGCCAGGTAGTACAGCCGGTTCTGGGCCGTGCCCCGCTGGTCGTCCAGCTCCTCGAGCACGCCGCGCAGCCTGGCGAAGGTCTCGGGGTTGCCGTAGTCGCCGGCCACGTAGCGGAAGCCGCCGGTGAACGCCTCCCACACATGCTTGGCGTCGTCGCCGCCCCCGCCGCCCTCCTCGACCGCGGCCCGCATGTACTCGCGGAAGCTGTCGTCGTCCATGTCCGTGCGGGCCACGCCGACGACCGAGAACCCGGGCGGCAGCAGGCGGCGCAGGGCCAGGCGCTCCACCGCCGGCATCAACTTGCGGCTCGTCAGGTCGCCGGACGCGCCGAAGACGACGAGGATCGCCGGGGGCGCGACCCGCTCGACGCTCGGCTCGGCCAGCGGGTTGTCCATGCTCATCCGCGTGATGCTACGTAACTTCGGGCGGGGGAGCGGCCGGTCAGGCCGACGCCGCGAGCTCGGCGGCCTTGTCCCCGAGCGACCCCATGAGCTCGTCGAAGGACTTGGCGAAGGAGGCGACACCCTCCTCCTCGAGGACCCGGCTCACGTCGGCCATGTCCACCCCCACCCGGGCCAGGTCGTCCATGACCTCGTGCGCCCGGTCGAGGTCCTTGTTGATGGTGCAGGCCACCGTGCCCCGGCGCTCGAAGGCGTCGATCGTGGCGTCGGGCATGGTGTTGACCGTGTCGGGGCCGATGAGGTTGTCGACGTAGAGGGTGTCGGGATAGGCCGGGTTCTTGGTCGACGTCGACGCCCACAGCGGGCGCTGGACGCGCGCTCCCTGGTCACAGAGGGCGTCCCAGCGCTCACCGGAAAAGCGCTCCGTGAACAGCTCGTAGGCCAGCTTGGCCTGGGCGATGGCGGCCTGACCGCGTAGGGCCAGCGCCTCCTCGCTGCCAATCTTCTGCAGGCGGCGGTCGACCTCGGTGTCGACCCGGCTCACGAAGAACGAGGCCACGCTGTGAATGCGGCCGAGGTCGCCCTTGCAGTCCTGCAGGCCGGCCAGGTAGGCCTCGATGACCTCGGCGTAGCGCTCGATCGAGAAGATGAGGGTCACGTTGATGCTGCGGCCCTCGGCGATCATCTGGCGGATGGCGGGGACGCCGGCGGCCGTGGCCGGAATCTTCACCAGCAGGTTGGGGGCGGTGATGCGCTCGTCGAGCCCGCGGGCCGAGGCGATCGTCCCCTGGGTGTCGTCGGCCAGGCCGGGGGAGACCTCCAGTGAGACGAACCCGTCGCCCCCGCCGCTCTCGTCGTAGATCGGCCGCAGCAGCCCCAGGGCGTGCTCGACGTCGTCGACGACCATGTCCCAGTAGGCATCGTCGATGGATTCCTTCCGCTCGACCACGAGCGAGCGGAACTGCTCGTCGTACTCGGCGTGGCCGGCGATCGCCTTCTGGAAGATCGTCGGGTTCGACGTGATCCCCCGGATGCCCTCGTCGACGAAGCGGGTCAGCTCGCCGCTGGTGATGTAGCCCCGCTTGAGGTTGTCAAGCCAGGGGCTCTGGCCCTGCTCGTGGAAGAGTCGCTCGAGTCGCGTCATGGCCCCGACGCTATTCCCCCTGTCCAGCCACGGTTGCACGCGGCCCGGTCTCACTGGCCCTGGTCGCGGGGGACGGCCGCTGTGGGTCATGCACCTGCGGCGCTTTGCGGACAGCCCCCTCACCCGTTCGGACCACGATGCCGATCGTGCCGCCGCGTGCGACTAGCGCCGCTGCGCGAACGACGAGCGGCACGGCAGCTACCACGTCTCAAGGCTGATGCTGATCTCGAGTTCTTGGCATGGTTGATCCGGGTACAAACAAGCCCTGGCTCTACGGCCACGGGTCATCAGAGTCGCGGCGAGGGTCGTCTGCGAGCCGGAGCCACATTGACTCGAACTGAAGACGAGCCGGGATAGTTGACTCTTGCAGAAGCATTCTCGCCTCTCGTCCCACACCGTCTAAGGTTGGAAACAAGGACGCCTCGGTAATTCCCATGGAGCGGAGCGATCGCAATGCATCAGCCCGCCAAGCGGGCAAACACTTTATGGCCCGGAAACCAACATCTGAACCCGTAAGTGCAGGGTCATCCGGAGTCAGACAACTCTCAAGGTCCCCTATGACCGTAAGCACTGTCTGCTGCGCCGTCATCTGACGCTCGGGATATGCCGGAATCACCGGCAGAGGAACGGGCGACTTGCGTAAAATGTGGCGGCGGACCCTGGAGTTCTCTCTCTCAATCCAACTTGGGTCGCTCGATCGGTGTACCCTCATCTCGAGTGTAGCGGCACCGTCTTCGCCCTGTCCGACGAGAACGACCGGTCTCCGGTGAAAGTCATCTCGACCATCGTATCCTCGGGTCTCGTCACGGCCTATTCTAGGAACAAGAGCCTCCAGCCGGTATAGGACGCCTGGCTGGGCAGCTCCCGGTGGCATGCTTCGGTAAACGAAATATAGCGCCACGAAGGGAGACTCTGACCAATCCAATAGCCTAGTAGGTGCTCCGTGATGCTGCATAAGTGCCATCCAAGATAGGAGGTCTTCGTCCGCTGGCGGAGGATTCAGATATATTCGTCCGTGGGCACGAAACCAACTAAGAGCATGCTGCTCCCATTCAGCCCAGCCTGCCGAACTCGAACGAGACCTTCTTGCCGTCGTTAGCACCCTCTGCAGGGACGAGTTGCAGAGCCACTCAGCCCGTTCTTGGCCCCGATATATCGGTGTGTCCCCATCGATGCTGCTGTCGTGAATTAACGCAGCGAGCAGTTGATCCCAGGACTCTGGCTGATCGCCCGTTCGAATGTCCGGCGGCGCAACCTTGCCCTTCTTTGGCATCGACTGACTATATGCCGCGGGGCAGTTGACGACGAGTGACCGCGTCGGTGGACCGACAGCCAGATCTTGCCTACTCCAGCGGACGTAGGCGATGAAGCGGGTCTTGCGCGCGCCCCGGTTACCCGGGAACGGAGAGCAGCACGACCGAGGCGGTGAAGCCGTGCATGAAGTTGTGGCCGCCGATGGGCCCCAGCTCCCCGGCGCAGAACATCCCGGCGATGGGCGGTGCGCCGAGGGTGTCGGACACGACTGACGCGTCGTGGTGGGGCTCTGGGAACAGGTTGGTGCCCCGCCCGTTGCACGTGAACACGAGCGCGGCCTCCGCCGTGCGGCCACCGACCATCCGCCGCAGGTCCTCGTCGGCCGAGACGGCGTCGCGCACCTGGAACTGGGCCGTCGAGCCGACCTCGACGATGTCGGCCACCCGCAGGGCCCCGCTGTTGGGGTCTGCGCCCACGACGGTGCGCACCAGGAAGTCGCCGGGCACGAAGTCGAGCTTGCGCTCGTCGATGACCCGGCCGATCTGGACCAGCTGGGCCAGCAGCTCGCGGTCCTCGTCGGTCAGGGCGGCGGCCACCTCCTGCAGGCGCTCGACCGCCGGCTTCCCGGCCAGCTCGTAGACGATGTCCTGCTCGGCGCGGGTCACCACGAAGGGGTGGCCGACCGGCCGGCAGCCCTGGGAGACGACGGTGGTCACCTCGACGTCGGGGCTCAGGAAGGCTCCCACCGCCCCGGCGCTGACCACCCGGTCGTCGATGACCAGCCGGTTTCCGCCGCGGGCCCGGGCTGCAGAAGCCATGCCGCCGACCACGGGCATGCCGGGCCGGTCGGTCTCCAGGCGGCGAAGGAGGTCGTCGGTCGGGAAGCTGAACGGGTCGGGGATGAGGAGGAGGGCGCTGGCGTCCTCGGGGATGACGTCGGGCCAGCCGGTGAAGGTCATCCCGTCCGGTGACGCGCCGACGGTGAGATGAAAGGGGACGACCGGGCCGACCCGCCCGGCCCACAGGGAGACGGCGGGGCCCCGCTCGACCTCCCGGTCGCCGCCGACCACCGACACCGCCGCGCAGCCCAGGAGGGCCCGGGGCGACAGCGCGGCCTGCACCGTCCGCACGATCTCCTCGATCTGGGGCAGGTGGACCGGGGTGACGAAGACCAGGGCCAGGTCGGGGGGCGGGAGATCCGAACCGCCCAGGCTCTCCAGAACGCGCCCGACGACCTCGCCGGTGGCGACCGCCGCGTTCGGGTGCTCGGAAAGGGCGGCGGCGAACCGTTGCAGGGTCACCGGCCTGTCACGCGGGTGGCAGCAGGGTCAGGGGCACCACGACGGGCGCGCCCCCGGTGAGGCGCACGTGCGCCTCGATCGTCCCGTACTCGGGGTAGGTCAGCTCGCCCTTGACCAGCAGTCGGCCGAACTTACCGGGCTGGACGGTGACCGGCTGGGCGTTTCGGGCCACCTCCTCGCCGGCCCCGTTCTTGAACTCGACCTCGAGGGTGCCGGTGCCGGCCTCCTCGGCGCCGCAGCGGACGAAGACGACCAGGTGGGGCGAGACGTGCACGGGCAGCTCACCGGTGGCCGGGAGGGAGAACATGACACCGTCGAGGTCGAAGCGGGTGGAGGGCCCGGGGACCTGACGCTGGTTGATGCCCTCGACGAACAGGGCGGCCAAGATGTCCATCCCCTGAACCTACTTGTCGTTGGGGACTGCCGGGGTTAGGTGGTCAGAGTCGGACAAACATAGGATTGGGCACATGAACGACGAGATGCAGGGTTGGCAGGAGCTCGGGCAGCAGCTGCGGGTGGACTCGGTGCGGATCAGCGGGGTGGCCAATTCGGGCCACCCGACATCGTCGATGTCGGCCGCCGACCTCATGGCCGTGCTGATCAGCAAGTACCTCCACTACGACTTCGACACGCCCGAGAACCCGAACAACGACCACCTGATCTTCTCCAAGGGCCACGCCTCGCCCCTGCTCTACGCCATCTACAAGGCGGTGGGCGCCGTCACCGACGAGGAGATGGCCACCTACCGCCAGCTCGGCAGCCGGCTGGAGGGCCACCCCACCCCGGACATCCCCTGGGTCGACGTGGCCACGGGGTCGCTGGGCCAGGGCCTGCCGATCGCCGTCGGCGTGGCCATCGCGGCCAAGAAGCTCGACCGGCTCGACTACCGGACCTGGGTCCTCTGCGGTGACTCCGAGATGGCCGAAGGCTCCATCTGGGAGGCCTTCGAGGAGGCCAGCTTCGCCGGCCTCGACAACATCACCGCCATCATCGACGTCAACCGCCTGGGCCAGAGCGGGCCGACCCGCCACGGTTGGGACCTCGACGCCTACCGCAACCGGGCCGAGGCTTTCGGCTGGCACGCCATCGAGCTGGACGGCCACGACGTGGAGGCCATCGACGCCGCCTTCGCCGAGGCGGTCGCCACCACCGGCAAGCCCACGGTCCTCATCGCCAGGACCAAGAAGGGCAAGGGCGTGAAGTCGGTCGAGGACCAGCTCAACGCCCACGGCAAGGCCGTGCCCGACTACGAGGACGCCATCAAGGAGCTCGGCGGGGACCGCAACATCCGCGTCGACGTCCCCAAGCCGCCCACGGAGCCCAAGCCCCACGTCTTCGAGACCGGCGCCCTGAAGCTGCCGACGTACGAGAAGGGTGGCGACAAGGTCTCCACCCGGAAGGCCTACGGCGACGCCCTGGCCGCGCTCGGCTCCGCCCGCGGCGACGTGGTCGCGCTCGACGGCGAGGTCTCCAACTCGACGTTCTCGGAGATCTTCCGCAAGGCCCACCCGGACCGGTACTTCGAGGCCTACATCGCCGAGCAGCAGATGATCGCCACCGCGGTCGGCTTCCAGGTCCGGGGATGGGTGCCCTACGCCTCCACCTTCGCCGCCTTCCTGTCGCGGGCCTACGACTTCATCCGGATGGGCGCGGTGAGCCAGGTCCGCATGAACGTCTGCGGTTCCCACGCCGGCGTGTCCATCGGCGAGGACGGCCCCTCCCAGATGGGCCTGGAGGATCTGGCCAGCTTCCGGGCCGTGCACAACAGCACGGTCCTGTACCCGAGTGACGCCACCCAGACCGCGGCTCTGGTGGCCCTCATGGCCGACATCCCGGAGGGCGTCGCCTACCTGCGCACCACCCGCGGGAACACCGACATCCTCTACTCCTCGGACGAGACGTTCGAAGTGGGCGGCTCCAAGGTCCTGCGCTCCTCCGCCGACGACAAGGTGACGATCGTCGCCGCCGGCATCACCCTGCACGAGGCGCTGAAGGCGGCCGACGCCCTGGCCGCCGACGGCATCCCGGCCCGGGTGATCGACCTGTACTCGGTCAAGCCCCTGGACGCCACCACCCTCACCGACGCGGCCCGGGCCACCGACGGCCGGGTCGTGACCGTCGAGGACCACTGGCCCGAGGGCGGGATCGGCGACGCGGTGGCGTCGGCCCTGGCCGAGGCCCAGCTCGACTTCCCGATCAAGCTGGTCAAGCTGGCCGTCAGTCGCCTGCCCGGGTCGGCCAAGCCC
Source organism: Actinomycetota bacterium (assembly GCA_030946525.1). Lineage (GTDB taxonomy): Bacteria > Actinomycetota > Acidimicrobiia > Acidimicrobiales > AC-14 > CADCTB01. The sequence goes on from JALYYN010000152.1 coordinate 7,444, forward strand.
GACGAGTGCATCACCGCCGCCGGGATCGACGCCGAGTCCATCGCCGGCGCCATCCGCAAGCTGGTCGGCTGAGGCAGCCCTTCCGAGGAGGGCCACCCGTCCGGGATGCCCGGGCGGGTACCCTCGTCCCATGAGGGTCGTTCACGCCGCGGCTGTTGACCCTGTCTGAGCGGCAGAGAAATCCCGTGGTCGCCACACCGTCTGCGCTTCCCGGGGAAGCGGCGCCGTCCGCGCTCCCGTCGAGAGCGGCCCACCCGGCTCTCTCCACCCGGGACGCCATCCTGGGCGAGGCGCTGCGGTGCTTCGCCGAGCACGGTTACGAAGGCACGTCGCTGAACGACATCGCGGTGGCGGTGGGCATCCGCCGGCCCAGCCTCCTGCACCACTTCCCGTCCAAGGACGCCCTCTACCGCCAGGTGTTCGAGCGGGCGCTGGCGGACTGGTACCTCGAGGTCGACGCAGCCACCGAGGTGCCCAAGGAGGGCTGGCCGCAGGTCGACCAGATCCTGACCGCCGGCTTCCGGTTCTTCATGGAGCACCCCGAGTTCGTCAGGCTGGTCCGCCGGGAGGCACTCGAGGGCGGCAGCCGGCTCGGCATGGAACTGGGGGAGGGCCTGCGCCCCTATTTCGAGACCGCGGTCGCCTTCTTCGACCGGGAGATGGCCGCCGGTCGGCTCCGCCGCCACGATCCCCACCAACTGTTCTTCACCATCTACGGCGCCCTGGTCAGCTACTTCAGCGACGTCCCCCTGCTCGAAGGCCTGCTCGGCGGCGACCCCCTCGCCAGCGACGTGGTGGAGGCTCGCCTCGAGCACCTGCGCTCCCTGCTGCGCGCCGCCCTCCAGCCGTAGCCGGTCCGCGGCCCGTCGCCGAAGGGGGTCGCCGTGCGCCCTCCCGGGTCAGAAGATGCCGAGGAGCTTGGTCGTCGTGGTAGTGGGTCGCACCGTCGTGGTGGTCGACAGCCGTGTCGTCGAGGTGGTGGAACTGCGGACCAGGGTGGTGGTCGTGGCGCCCCGTGCCGTCGTCGTGGTCGCCCGGACGGTGGTGGAGGTCTTCGGCGCGGTCGTGGTGCTCGACGATGCGGCGGCCACACCACCCACATCCGTCGGCGACAGGTGGAAGACGACCGACGCGATGTTGGAGTTGATGGCCAGGTCGGTCAACGGCTGGGGGATGAGGTCCGGCGCCGTTCCGGAGACGGTGACGACACCGAGGGTCACGTCGGCATCGGTGCCGAAGGCCGCCTGGGTGTTGGTCCACACCGCGGTGACCTTGATGGAGCCGTCGGGCTGCTTGGACGGGCTCACGATCTGAACAGGTTGGCCAGGTTGGCCGCCGGGCCGCCGAGGGCGGCGCCGGTGGTCGTGGTGCCGACGACCAGGCCGGGGAAGGCGGGATTGTGGCCGGGCTTTGCCCCGGTGGCCGGCGCCGGAAGCTCACCGCCGACGCGGAACTGCGCAGGCAGGGCGGCGGGGTCGGCCGCAATGATCTCCAGGACGACGACCATGCCCTTCCCGGCGCTGCCCTGGACCGACCCCGTCTCCGGGGAGAGGATCCTGGCGACCACCGGTGTGGTGGCGATGGTGGTGGTGGTGAGGTCGGGCGCAGGTAGCGTGGTGCTGGGCGACGCGGCCTTCTTTCCGGAGCTGCATGCGGCGAGGAGGACGACGGCCAGGGCCGCGATTGCCAGTCTTTGGCGCATGGAGCGACCCTACAGCGAGGGCCGTGCCGGAGGGCGGTTCTCCCGGCGCCACACGAAGCGCAGCCCCGACCACACGTCGGTGACCGCGCAGACCTTGTTGTCCACCAGTCCACGCGGCAGTCCCACCTCGCGCAGGACGTCCTCGGTGACGTCGGTGGCCACCTTCGAGGCCCGCTTCGGCCAGACGATCCACAGCCCACCGGCCGGCATGACCGCGGCGGCAGCGGCATCGAAGCGCTGCTCGAGCCGGTGGCGCGCGGTGACGAACAGCACGGCGACGTCGATCCCGGGCGCCAGGCGACGGAGGACCCGCACGCCGTCGGGAAGCGGGGCCAGCACGTCGTCGAAACCGTCCGGGGCGTCGAGCAGGGCGACCCGGCTGCCCTCCCTGATGCCCAGCTTGGCGGCCAGGGGGGTGCCGGAGTAGCCGGCGCTCGCCGTGGCCCCGCCTACCCGGGCACCACATCGGGCGAGCGCATCGAGATGCGAGGCTAACGGCACTCGACGTTCACCCGGGCGTTGTCCCCCGGAAACCGGCGCCTCATCTTCGCCCCGTACCGTCGATCCCATGGATTCGACCGTCCTCCCACGCGACCACCTGCGGGCCAGCCTCCTGCTGGTGCTCGCCGAGTCGCCCGCCCACGGCTACGACGTCCCCGGCCTGCTGGCACCGCTCGGCCTCGGCGGCGCCGACCGCGGGTCGGTCTACCGGACCCTGCGGGCCATGGACGCCGAGGGGCTGGTCGACTCGTGTTGGGACACGTCGCCGCTGGGACCGGCCCGGCGCATCTACCGCCCAACGGCTGCGGGGCGACGGTGGGCGGCGTCGGCGACGGTCGGCCTCCGCGACGCCGGCGACGTCATGAAGCGGTGGCTGACCCGGTACCGGCGGGTGGTCCGCCAGGGCGTGCCGGCGGTCGCCGACGTGCCCGCCGCCAGCTGAGATGACCCGCCGGCCGGCTACGCCAGTCGGCCGGGCGGGGGGAGGTACCGGGCCTCGACGAACCGGCCGGTCGTTGCGTCGGCCTCGAGAATCCAGACCGAGCCCTTCTTCATCGACCACGGCTCGGGTGCGGGCGTGGTCGACAGGATCCCGCCGATGACGTCGCCGTGGGTGCAAAGGACCACCGGCGACCCGGCCAGGCTCCGGACCAGCTCGGCGGCGGACGCGCCGTTGCCCTCGGCCAGGGCGGCCTCGGTCTCGAGGGCCACCCCGCGCACCAGGGCGAGCGGCTCCACCGTCTGGGTGCAGCGCAGGTAGGTGCTCGACAGCACCCGGCCCACCTCGAAGCCGGCGAGGGCGAACACCAGGGCCTCGGCCTGCTGGATGCCCTTCATCGACAGTGGCCGGAGGTGGTCGGGCCCGATCCAGGCGTCGCGATCGCCGGCGTGGGCGTGGCGGACCAGCAGCACGCTCACCCGCCGGCGACCGGCACGGGCTGGTCCGGGCCGCTGCGACGGCGGCGGGCCCGCTCGAAGGCCAGCTCCTGCAGCCGGAGGTGGGTGTTCTCACCCTCCAAGGTGGCGACCTTCGTCCAGCCACCGTCGCCGGCCAGCGCCCAGGCGAGGGTGTCGTCGGCCAGGTTGATGTCGAGCACCTCCTGGAGGCGGGCCTGCAGGTCGGGGTCATCGACCGGCACCATGGCCTCGACCCGGCGGTCCAGGTTGCGGGGCATCATGTCGGCCGAGCCGATGAAGTACCGCCGGCGGTCCCGGGCGCCGAAGGCCAGGATGCGCGAGTGCTCCAGGAAGCGGCCGACCAGGGACCGGACCCGGATGTTGTCGGAGAGCCCGGCCACGCCGGGACGCAGGCAGCAGATCCCTCGCACGATCAGGTCGACCTCGACGCCGGCCTGTGACGCCTCGTACAACGCGTCGATGACGGCCGTGTCGACCAGGCTGTTCATCTTCAGCACGATGCGGCCCACGCCCGCAGGGGCGTCGCGCTCGGCGGCGATCAGCTCCAGCACGTCCTGGCGCAGCCCGGTGGGGGCCACCATCAGCCGGCGGTACTTGGTCTGGCGGCTGTAGCCGGTGAGGTAGTTGAACAGCTCGGCCAGGTCGGCGCCCAGCTGGGGGTCGGCCGACAGGAGCCCGAAGTCCTCGTAGAGCCGGGCCGTCTTGGGGTTGTAGTTGCCGGTGCCGACGTGGCAGTACCGGCGGATGTCGTCGCCCTCCTCCCTGATCACCAACGCGGTCTTCGAATGGGTCTTGAGCCCGACCAGCCCGTAGACGACGTGGACCCCCGCCTCCTCCAGGGCACGGGCCCAGGCGATGTTGGCCTGCTCGTCGAAGCGGGCCTTCAGCTCGACCAGGGCGGCCACCTGCTTGCCGGCCTCCGCCGCCCGGATCAGGGCCTTCACGATGGGGCTGTCCCCGGAGGTGCGGTACAGGGTCTGCTTGATGGCCAGCACCGCGGGGTCGGCGGCGGCCTGCTCGATGAAGGCGACGACCGAGGTCGAGAACGAGTCGTAGGGGTGATGGACGAGCACCTCCCGCTCGCGGAGGGCGGCGAACATGTCCACGGGGTCGCCGTCGCCGTCGACCAGCCGGGGCTGGGTCACGCCGACCCACGCGTTGACCTTGAGGTCGGGGCGGTCGAGGTCGTAGACCGCCCAGAGGCCACCGAGCTCCAGCGGGCCGTCGACGACGTAGACGTCCTCCGGGGCCAGCTCGAGCTCCCGGCACAGCAGCTCCAGCGCCTCCCCGGACATGGTGGAGGCCACCTCGAGGCGCACCGCCCGCCCGAACCGGCGCCGCCGCAGCTCGAGCTCCATGGCGGCCAGCAGGTCGTCGGCCTCCTCCTCCTCGATGGAGACGTCGGCGTTGCGGGTGACGCGGAAGGTGTGGTGGCTCTCGATCTCCATGCCCGGGAACAGCGAGGCCAGGTGGGCGGCGATGACCTGCTCGAGGGCCACGAAGCGCTCGCCGTCGGGCATGACGACGAAACGGGGGAGCAGGGGCGGCACCTTGAGCCGGGCGAACCGGCGGGCGTCGGTGCCGGGGTCGCGCACGCTGACGGCCAGGTTGAGCGACATGTTGGAGATGTAGGGGAACGGGTGGCCGGGATCGACGGCGAGCGGGGTCAGCACGGGGAAGATCCGGCGGTCGAACACGTCGACCAGGTAGGCGCGATCGTCGCCGTCGAGCTCGGCCCAGTCGGACAGGACGACGCCGACGCCGGCCAGTGCGGGCACGATGTCGCCCAGGAACACCTCGGTCTGGCGCCGGATCAGCTCCTCGACCCGCGGGCGGATGGCCCGTAGCTGCTCGACCGGCGTCAACCCGTCCGCCGACGGGGCGCCCAGTCCGGCGGCCTGCTTGTCACGGAGGGCAGCCACCCGGACCTGGAAGAACTCGTCGAGGTTGCCGCTGAAGATGGCCAGGAACTTGGCCCGCTCGAGGAGGGGGAGCCCGGCGTCCTCGGCCAGGGCCAGCACCCGGGCGTTGAAGTCGAGCCAGGCCAGCTCGCGGTTGATGTACGTGGGCGGGCCGGGCCCCTCGGTGTCGGCCCCGGCGTCGTCGTCCCGGTCGGCCGGGGCGGTGGCCTCGTCGAGATCGGTCAATGGTGCAGGCTCCTTTGGCCGCGTCGCCCAGTGCATGCCGCCTGGACCGGCGCCCCGGGGCCGGTCACCGTGCGTCCAGCCTACCGGCGAGGAGTTCCGGCCCGGAACGCGAAGCGGCCCCGAGCAGCCCAGCGGCCGAAGCCACCGAACTTCTCGGGACCGACTTCACCAGTTCCGTCCAACCGCCGGCGCCGCCCGAAGGCAGGCACCACCGGCCCAGTGCTCCCGGAGGATCACCGGCTCGTGTCCGGAACCGTTTTCCGTTCCCTCCCGGCGGTCGCTTGCGCGCCCCCCGGTTGGTTGCGGACAAGTCGAGTATGTACCCGTGGGGGTGTGCATGGGAAGGGGCGCAACCTGGGGATTTCGGAATTTTCGGCGGTCGGTGGACATCTGCGTCTTGGACCCGGTCCGTCGCGGTCGAGGTGCGACGGAGCCGGGGGAAGGCCTTCGCCCGCTGTTCTACGCCGGTCGGATGAACCGAAGGTGAACGCCGCCGGTCAGGAACGGGGACGGGTGTCGAACTTGTAGCCCAGCCC
>JALYYN010000160.1 GCA_030946525.1 Actinomycetota bacterium
CCTCGACACCAGCGTCCAGCGGGCCTGGGACATGGCCGCCCGCGTCGCCACGCAGACGGCCACCACCTGGATGCTGCCCAAGACCGTCGAGCTGGTCGGAGAGCTCGGCGCCGAGGTGCAGCGCCACACCGACTTCCTCGCATCGCAAAGGAGCCCCTCATGACGACCCGGGTCGTGCTGTCCGTGGTGGAGGTCGCTGCGTTCGCCGGCGTCCTCCTCTGGTTCCTCCGCCGGATCGACGTACTGCTGGCACGCATCCAGGGCAACCTCGGCCGGATCGCCGAGGGGGTGGCCGCGGTCGAAGGCCATTGTGCGATCATCGGGCCCGGGACGGACGAGCTCAACCGCCTGCTAGGGCAGGCCGCAGCCAGCCTTACTCTCGCAGCCGAGACGGCCGAGAGCCTGGCCTAGAGCAAATGACGTGCTCGGTGGAGCACGTCATTTCGATGGTATCGCCGCCGGGTGCGCTCAGGCGATGCTTCCCGCCCGGGCCCGGGCAACAGCCTCCCGCATCGTCGGCCGGGCTGCGATCGCCGCCTCGTTGTCGCCTTGGGCCCCGCTCTGCGGTTCGACCGGCGCGACCGGGGCCGCCCGGCGAACGGAGGACGCCGGTCGGGGAGGGGGGGAGACAGGCCGGGCGTCCTGGGCGGCCTGGGCCTCGCCCACCAGCACCAGAAGGCCCTCGAGGTCGTCGTCGATGGCGGCCACGTCGCCGGCCACGCCGGCCACCACATCGCCGATGGGGTCGGTCTGACCCTTGATGGCCTGCACCCCGCCCCGAAGCGACGTCAGCGTGGTGGTGATCTTCCTCAGCGAGACGGCGATGGCGATCAGGTGGAAGGCGATGGCCGCCACGATGACCCCCACGATCACGAGCAAGGCAACGGTCGCAGCGTCCATGGTGTCTCCTTTTCGTGGTTCGACGGACGGTTCAGAGAAGCTCGACGAGACCGGCGCCGTACCGGTTGACCAACTGGCGGGCGGCGCCGGTGAGCTGCTTGGTCTCCACCAGCTTGGGGACGGCCCGGAGGTTGGCGCTCAGGGCCAACCCGTGCCGGAGCGTGTCGTCGGCCAGCTTGGCGATGGCGCGGAGGCGGCGTACGACGCGTCCGGCGAACAGCAGCACCAGAGGGGCGACCACCACCAGCAGCACCGCATCGGCGATCCACAACAGCGTCATGGCATCTTCTCCTTCACCCCCGGAGGGGAATCGCGACGGAAGGACGGCGCCCGGCACACCGCCCGGGTCCCGTCTCCGACCGGCTCAGGCGATGCGCCGGAGCTTGCCTTCGGAGCTCTCCCCCAGCGCCCCCGCGCTCTGCTTCACCACGTCGGCGATCACCGAGACCACGCCGCCCAGCAGCTCCTTGAGCTCACCCGAAGACGTGATGGTCTTCAGCGCGTTCATCATCTCCTGGTAGCCGTCGTCGCCGGCCCTGGTGCCCAGGACGTAGCCGATCACGAACCCCACCATCACACCCACTCTTCTGCCTCCCTCTCGCTGTTGCCCAACAGATGCAGGCCGTCGAGGGCCTGGCGCGCCTCGGTGGCATCGATCTTCGTCATGGCGAACCCGACATGGATCAGCACGTAGTCACCCGGCGCCAGCGGCTCCTCGAGCATTCCGATGTTGATCGTGCTCTTCTCGCCGAGGATGTCGACGGTGGCCAGGTGGGGGTTGTCGCGCAGCTCGACGACCCGTCCGGGGATGCCCAGGCACACGTCAGGCTCCTGACGCCGCGGCGCGGTACTCGATGGACTCGAGCAGCAGCTCGTCGCCGCCCGTCAGCTCCATGTCGACGCCGCCGCACGCCGGGCAGACCAGCGGAACCTCATCGGCCTCCGTCTCGCCGGCGCAGGTGCCACACCGGGCCCGAACCGGTAGCAGGACCAGCTCGGCCTCCGCCTCGCTGGCCACGCCGCCGGCCGCGGCCATCATGAACGACTGCTCGAAGGCCTCGGGGTGGACGTGGTGGAGGCGCCCGACATGCACCCGCACGCGCGTCACCTCGCGCTCGCCGGCGCGCTTCTCGACGGCCCCGACGATCGCCTCGCACAAGCCGAGCTCGTGCACCTACATCCTCCGCAGACGGAGGTAGCGGGCCACGTCGGGCAGCGAGACGAGGAGGACGACAAGGAAGGACAGGATGGCCAGGCCCACGACGACCGTCGTGGCGATGCCCAGGGTCCGCACCGCTACATCTCCCGCATCTTGAGGTAGCGGGCGATGTCGGGAAGCGACTTCACGACCACCCCCGCCACCGCGGCGAACAGCATCGACATGACGAACCGACGGATCATTTCAGTGTTCCTTCCCGACAGAGGTGGACAGGTGTTCGCGGAGCACGTCGTCGACCACTCCGATGGCGGCGTCGACGGCGGCGGCCACCGGGGGCGACAACCCCATCTGCTCCCCCAGCTCCGCCGGCTGGCAGCCGACGACCAGCATCCGGCCGACGCGACCGCCCAGATCGGTGAGCAGGCCCATGACCGCGACCGGATCGAGGTCGTGGGCGTCGGGGAGGACGCCGCCCCCGCAGTCGGGATCGGGCTCCAGAACGCTGATGGCACCCGGCCGCTCCCCGAGGTCGACGGTGTCGACCAGGACCACGAGGTCGTAGCCCTCGAGGAGCTCGTAGGCGAGGTGGACGCCGCGGATGCCGAAGTCGGCGACCTTGACGCCGTCGGGAACCGGGCGGTCACGCATGCGGGTCACCACCTCGACCCCGAAGCCGTCGTCCCCCAGGAAGATGTTGCCGACCCCCGCCACCAGGATTCTCGCCGGCGTCACGGCTCGATCACCACCAGCTCGTCGGGGCGGAAGTAGAGGTACCGGCCGTGGGCCCGGGCCATGTCGGTGCCCGGATCGTCGTCCAGGGTGACCGCGAACTGGGTCTCGCCGTCGACGTCGAAGAAGACGCCCTCGACGGTGGCCGTCCGGCCCACGATGAACATGTCGTGGGCGTCGGCCCGGCCGGTGGGCTGCAACCGCACCCTGGCGCCGCGCCCGACACTGGTCGTGCCGACCAGGGCGGTGTCCTCCCAGGGGTTCACCGACGCGTCGACCCCCGGATCCCACCAGGGAGCCTCACCCGGGGCCACAGGATCGGGCGGAGCGTCGACCCGTGGCACGGCCGGCCCCGGGGAGGTGACGGCGCGCAGGTAGCGGACGGCGCCGTGGAGCTTGTCGAACAACTCGGGGGGCATGGCGTCGACCCGGTCGATGATGGCCGCTGCCCGCTCGTCGGTGCCCCGCGCCTCGTGCTTCTCCTCGTCGGTGAGAGTCAGGACCCGCAGGGCCAGGATCTCGTCGATCTCGGTGGAGTCGAACATGTCGCCGTCGCTCTCGGGGGCGATCTCCGGGTAGTCGTAGAGGGTGATGGGCGACGACAGCACGACCGTCCGGTCGCCCTCGTCGCCGATCAGGACCGGCCACGTGCCCTCGTTGACGCACGACGCCACCGCCCCGGCCGCGAAGTCCGGAGGGTCGATCAGGGACAGGAAGCGGCCGTGGCGGACGGCGAGCAGGGTGTGCACCGCGGCCAGCGACCGCCGGACCACCTCGTCCCGGGACGCGCCGACGCCGGTCCACGGGGTGACGTTGGCCACCTCCACCCGGAACCTCACCAGGGGGTAGGGGCCCTCCAGTCGTTCCGCCGCCACCCGCACCTGGCCCGAGACGGGCCGGCGCTCGCGCACGACCCGCCCGGTCGTGCCCAGCTCCTCGACCGTGCGGACCGCTTCCAGCTCGAAGGGCACCACCCGCTCGCCGAGGCCGAGGGCCTCCACGTCCAGTTCCTCCTCGACCGCCTCGTCCCAGGAGGTCCAGCGGTGCCCGTCGACCTCGAGGGAGGCCACCGGCGAGCCCGACGCGTCCTCGATCGCCCGCGACTGCACCCGGAGGAACCGCAGCTTGAGGTCGAGCACCGGCCGGGGCCCTTCGACCAGAACCTCGGTGCGCATCGACCACCGCTCGCCGCCCTCGGACTCGCAGTGGGGACGGGGGGCGACCACGCCGAACTGCCAGCGGATCTGGTTCTTGGCCGCCGACGCCCGGTAGGGATAGAGCACGTAGCCCTCGTAGAGGACGGCGTCCGCCACCCGGCGAGCCCGTTCGAAGCCGGCGGCGGTCGACGCCGCCCCGTTGGCCCGGGTCGTGGTACTGGTCATGACGAGCCCGCCTCCTTGAGCAACGCCTCGATGGCCTGCTCCCATGTGGCCAGGGCCCGCGACGCCTTGAAGCGCTCGAGGTCGTCCAGGGTGTCCCGGTGGAGCCGCACCCAGCCGCTGTTGGGGAAGTACAGATCCATGAGGCGGCGCCACACCTGCGCAGGCATCTTGAAGTGCGTCTCCTTGTGCCACGGCACCGGCTCGACGCCCGCCGAGGAGAACACGGTGCCGTTGAAGAGCAGGACCAGCGGGACCTCGCCGTCGTCGAGGGCGTGGAGGTACTTGGCCGCCGCCACCTCGAAGTCGTAGGTGCACGGCACCGGCAGGTCCACCTCGGTGGCGCCAGAGAACCCGGCGACCATCGTCGAGGCATGGGTCCACAGGAACGGCTTGAGGGTGTCGCCCCACCGCGGGGTGTCCCCGAAGATGGCCAGCAACCGTTCTTCCTCGGCCGCGGTGTACCTCCGGCGCTGGGGCTCGATCCGCAACTGGCACCGGAGGGCGACCGAGTGCACCGCCACCCCCGTCGTCTCGATGATGCGGAGCGTGAACACGAGGGTGGGCGCGGCCGCGTACGGATCGGGCGCCACGCCGAGGACGTCGAAGTCGAGGTCGCTCACTGCTTCTCCGGAGTCACTGCTTCTCCAGGGTCACTGCTTTGTCCGGAGTCACTGCGCGCGCCCCTTGATGCGGGCGAAGAAGGCGCTCAGCTCGGCCCGGGCCTCGTGGCCCCCGTCGAAGCCCTGCCACAGCCGGCGCATCTGGCCGACCAGCTCGTAGCAGGCGTCGATGGGCACCAGGTAGCCCTCGGCCGGGGCCCGGACCAGCAGGGCCTCAACGTCGGACTCGATGTCGGCCAGCTCGGGGTTGGCCTCGGCCAGGCGGTCCCAGGCGTCGAGCGGGAGGAGGGACTCCGTGGCCCCCGCCGGGCTCGGGTAGAAGGCCACCACCCGTTCCTCCTGGGAGTTGCGGAAGAAGAAGGCCATGCTGACCGGGATCTGCAGCTCTTCCCACTGACCGGGCGACAGGGCGAAGCCGGGCAGGGCGACGTAGCGGTCGGGGACCGCCCGGAAGCGCATGCCGCCCGCCCCGCCCTGGGAGAAGAGCAGGTAGCACGGCCGGCACGCGCACATGAGGTTGCGGTTGTCGAGGTCGACGACGTGGGAGTGCTCGTCGGCCAGATCCGTCGTGCACATGTCGCAGCGCTCGCCCGGGCGGGGCAGCGCCGGCGGCTGGCGCAGCCGCTGGAGGAGGTCGAACGCCCCCTGTGACTGGACGGTCACCGCGTCGCGCCCGTGCTCATCGGCTCGGCCGCCTGCCGCTTGCGAGCGGGCTTGGTCCGCAGCTCAACCGGGGTCGGCGGCACGACAGGAGGCGGCGGCGCCTCGGGCTCGATCCAGCCGTCGACGATGATGTGGGCGATCTCGGGCGCCGCCTCGTGGATGGCATCCTCGACCGCCGTCTTGAGCGTCACCGACGACGACGGGCAGCCGTCGCAGCTGCCCAGCAGGCGGATGATGATCGAGCCGGCCTCGCCGTCGACGTCGAGCACCTCCACGTCACCGCCGTGGGAGCCCAGGTACGGCCGGACCCTCTCGAGCGCCATCCCGATGCGCGTGGGGAGGTCGAAGGGGTGCAGCCCGTGGAGCACGAGGAGGTTTCCCACCAACTGGTCGGACACCACCTTGTCGAGGAGGGCGGCGTCGCCGGCCTCCACCACCATCTCCATGACGTTGGACAGGCCCGCCCCGTACAGGTCGGTGACCAGGCGGACGGCCTCCTCGGCCCGCTGGCGGGCGGTCGGCTCGAGCGACCGGAGCTCCTCCAGGAGGCGCTCCAGCCGCTCGCCGACCTCCCGCAGATGTGAGGCCGTCACCCCTCGAGGGAGTTGACCATCGTCGGGGAGTGCAGCTTGCGCAGCACCTTCCCCTTGCCGAGGTACATGTGGACGCCGCAGGGCAGGCAGGGGTCGAAGCTGCGGACCGCCCGCATGATGTCGATCCCCTTGAAGTTCTCCCGCGTGTTCTCCTCGAAGATCGGGGTGTTCATCACCGCGTCCTCGTAGGGCCCCGGTGTCCCGTAGACGTCGCGGGGGTTGGCGTTCCACGGCGTCGGGGGGTACGGGTGGTAGTTGGCGATCTTGCCGCCCTTGATCACCATGTGGTGCGAGAGCACGCCGCGCACCGCCTCGGTGAAGCCGACGCCCACGCCCTCGTCGGGCACCTCGAAGGTCTCCCACGTCTTGGTGTGGCCGGCGCGGATCTCGGCGAGGGCCTTCTCGCTGAAGTACAGGGCCTGGGCGGCGGCGTAGGCCTGGAAGTACGTGCGGGCCCGGTTGCGCTCGATGGCGTTGGACCACTTCGGGATCTTCCACTCGAAGCTGACCTCGGGCTTCAGCGCGGTGCGCGGCAGGTTGATCTGCACGCTGCGCCCGGTGGCCTTGACGTAGCCAGTGTCGACCAGGCCGGAGAGCGCGGTCGACCACAGGCGGGCGATGGGACCGCCGCCGGTGTCGAGGGCGAGGTGGTCCTTGCCGTCGAACCAGCGGGGCGACATGACCCAGCTGTACTTGCCGTCGAAGTCGCGCTTCTGGGGCTGGGGCACGGTGTGCTGGTTCCAGGGGTGACGGCGGTCGACCGGGTTCCCGAGCGGGTCACGGTCGACGAACATCGGCTGGTCGGCCCAGTCGTCGTAGAACGAGCTGCCGAGCAGGATGCGGATGCCGAGGTTGATGTCGACCAGGTCGTTGGTGACGAGCTTGCCGTCGACGATCACCCCGGGGGTGACGTACATGGCCTTCCCCCACGCCGACATGTCCCGGTAGTTGAAGTTGCAGACGTCAGGGTCGTTGAAGGCGCCCCAGCAGTTGAGCAGGACGCGCCGGCGACCGACCTCCTCGTAGCCGGGCATGGCCTCGTAGATGAAGTCGAACAGATCGTCGTGGAGGGGGACGACCTTCTTCATGAACTCGACGTAGCGCATGAGCCGGGTGAGGTAGTCGGTGAAGAGCTGGATGGTGGCCGTGGTGCCGACGCCGCCCGGGTACAGCGTGGAGGGGTGCACGTGGCGGCCCTCCATCAGGCAGAACATCTCCCGGGTGTACCTGCTGACCATGAGGGCCTCGCGGTAGAACTCGCCCGAGAACGGGTTGAGGGTCCGCATGATGTCGCCGATGGTCTTGTAACCGTGGGCCTCGGCGTTGGGCGCCTCGGTGGCGTTGGCCAGGTCGAGCACGCCGGGGTTGGTCTCGGCGATCATCTTCTCGCAGTAGTCGACGCCCACCAGGTTCTCCTGGAAGATGTTGTGGTCGAACATGTACTCGGCCGCCTCGCCGAGGTTGACGATCCACTCACCGAGGTGCGGGGGCCGGACGTTGTACGCCATGTTCTGGCAGTACACCGAGCAGGTGGCGTGGTTGTCGCCGCAGATGCCGCAGATCCGGCTGGTGATGAAATGGGCGTCGCGCGGGTCCTTTCCCTTCATGAAGATGCTGTAGCCCCGGAAGATCGACGAGGTGGAGTGGCAGTCGACGACTTTCCCCAGGCTGAAGTCGATCTTGGTGTAGATCCCGAGGCTCCCGACGATGCGGGTGATCGGGTCCCACGCCATCTCGACGAGGTCGCTGTCTTCGCCTGATGCCGCCTTCGTAGACCCGGTCCGCTTCGGAATCGTGGTCGCCATGTGAGCAGGTCCCCCTTCGTGGAGAGCGTTGATTGGGTGGTCGGAGGTTCGGGAGGAGCCGGGCCGCGGCTAGCGCCACTCGCTGCGGTAGCCGGTAAGCAGCTTCTCCCCCTTCTTGCGCCACTGCGGTTCCTTGTCGACCGTCTTGGCCGTGATGGTCCGCAGGCCGCGGATGACCACGCCGTAGGCGCCGCTAGCGGCGGTCGAGACCTTGCCGCCGGGCGGCTCGTCCATGAACGGCATGAACTTGTCGGGGAAGCCGGGCATGGTGCAGCCGATGCAGATGCCGCCCACGTTGGGGCAGCCGCCCACGCCGTTCATCCATCCCCGCTTTGGAACGTTGCACTTGACC